>NHCX01000013.1 GCA_002168015.1 Verrucomicrobia bacterium TMED44 | reverse complement strand
TCAATGAATCTAAAATAAGTCCTATAAATAAACCAATTATTCCGTGTTTTATCGGATTAGGATATAAATATCGTGTTTGACTGTAGTTTATTTTTATACTTTGAAGTACATTATCAATATCTAAAGTTGAATAATCCTTGTTTGAAAAGAATATAGTAGCATTGTTGGTATTTTTATTGACAAATGTAATATTATTTTGACTCATATATTTTGCACTTTCTCTAAGTTGGATAAGTTCTTTTCGTAGTATTTCTGTTATCTTAGATTCGACTAGACTTTTTACATTATTATTTTTAGACATAACTGTAAAAATCTGGCTTTTCTTATGCAAACTAAAATTAGGTAATTTACCTTCATTCAATTGATAATCATTAAGCATTGATTGCATATTAGCGCTTTTCAGAAATATTTCTGTTTTCATTACTGGATGTGCAACTGTTATCTTAAATAAAGTTGAATATAAAGGTTGATGTGTATAGGTGAAAATCAAACCAAGAGTAAGACCAACTAAACCGATAAGATATTTTTTTTTGTGCTTGATAATCACATTAATAATATCAAAAAGATTTATCTCATCATTTTGATTATTATTTAAATTTGATTCATTCATTTTAGATACCTAGATTATAATATAATTAAATGTAAATTAGATGACAAGCATATGTTGTCACTAAATCAAGATTATTCGTTGATTTATATTGCCTATAAACGTGTATAATATTCACATGGAAACAGGGCGCATTTGGCAAAATATTAGATTGAGTCATAACGATCGCTCGTCAATAAAGAATCAAAAACCACAATGTGTGTGGATAACGGGCCTGCCATGCTCAGGTAAGTCTACAGTAGCTAATGCATTAGAAGAATATTTGTATAACTTAGGAAAACATACATATTTACTCGATGGTGATAATTTACGTCATGGTCTTAATATAGATTTAGATTTTACCATTAAGGCACGACATGAAAACATACGCAGAACTGCTGAAGTAGCTAGTTTAATGGTAGATGCTGGTTTAATTGTTATCGTCTCTATAATATCACCTTTGCACAAAGACAGAGAATTTGCGCGCAGTAAATTTTCAGATAATCAATTCAAAGAAATTTATCTTTCTACTCCATTGGCAGTATGTGAAAAAAGAGATGTCAAAAATATGTATAAGCAAGCAAGGATAGGAATACTGAAAAATTTTACAGGCATTGATTCTCCTTATGAAGTTCCTGAATGCCCTGATATTGCAATTGATACTCAAAGCTTGACAGTAAACGAGGTTGTTTCACATATTAAAACTATAATAGAATAGCAATTATTGTATTGTATGAATTCTGTTAGCTAGAGAAAGGCAAATGATTATATGAAGATTACACCAGTGATACTTTGTGGTGGTGTCGGCAGTCGACTCTGGCCACTATCACGTGAAGGCTATCCGAAACAATTTTTAAAGTTGGCCGGTGAAATTACATTATTTCAACAGTGTATCAAGCGAGCTATTGCACTTCAAAGCAGTGAAATCATAATCACAGAAATTATCATAGTAACTAATGAAGAACACCGTTTTTTAGTACAAAATCAATTACAAGAGATGGACATCAACCTTCCAAAAAGAATTATTTTGGAGCCAATGTCTAAAAATACCGCCCCCGCACTTACTTTAGCTGCACTAGCAGCAGAGGAGAAATATCCAGGTTCTATTTTAGTCTCTACACCTTCTGATCAATATATTTCTGATTTAGATATATACGTTCATGCTACACATATCGCCATTAGAGCTACATTATGTGAATCTGTGGTTACAATTGGAGTGAAACCACGCGAGTTAATTAGTGAGTTTGGTTATTTGCAATATAATGGCAATGATACTGTCAAGGATGTTATAAATTTTATTGAAAAACCAGATACTACAAAACTGCAGACTTTAGCGGAGGAAGGAAATTATGCATGGAACAGCGGAATTTTTATTTTAAAAGCTGAGACATGGTTGAAGTTAATAAAAAATACAAACGTAGATATATATAAAGCAGTACGAGACTCATGGGAAAAGAAAAAAATTGACTTTTTCTTCTCCCGGCCAAGCAAAGATGATTTTAATCAATCACCTTGCGATTCAATAGATTATGCTGTTATGGAAAAAGCTAAAGCATTAGGTACAAAGATAAGTCTTGTAATGCTTAATACTGATTGGTCTGATTTAGGTACGTTTAAAGCATTAGCAGAAATAGAAAAAAAAGATGAAAATGGAAATGTCTTTATTGGTGATGTCGAAGCTCATCAAGCTATGAATACCCTTGCCATAGCATCTAAAAAAAATATCAGTCTTCTTGGAACTGACAACTTAATTGTTGTCGAAACGGCAGATGCAGTTCTTGTAGCAAATAATAAAAATATAAAATCGATTAAAGAGCTAATAAAAATTCTTAAAAAAAAGAAAAAAACTTATTTATTACAAGAGCATGTGAAAGTTGAACGCCCTTGGGGATGGTATGAAACTATTGACGCTAGTAACATCCATAAAGTAAAACATATACTTATTAACGCTGGAGCTTCAATTAGTTTACAATATCATAAATGTAGATCTGAGCACTGGATTGTTATTAAAGGTATAGCTTCAGTAACACAAGATAATAATAATTTTGATTTAAGAGAAAATGAATCTACCTATATTAAAAAAAATCAAGTTCATATGATAAAAAATAATACCAGGCGCCCAATTGAAATCATTGAGATACAATCTGGTGATTATTTAGGCGAAGATGACATTGTACGTTTAGAGGATAAATATGGTAGATAAAAAAATTGCACTTATTACTGGAATTACTGGTCAAGATGGATCGTATCTTGCCGAGTTCTTGTTAAAAAAGAATTATATAGTTCATGGCGTGAAACGTAGAACATCTCTGATAAATACAGATCGCATTGATCATATTTTTGAGGATCCTGAACATCAAAATGTAGATTTTTTCTTACATCATGGCGACATGACTGACTCTTCATCTCTTATTAACATAATTGCAAAAGTTCAACCTGATGAAATTTATAATCTAGCAGCACAATCTCATGTGATGGTTAGTTTTGAAGAACCAGAATATACTGCAAATTCCGACGCACTGGGACCACTTAGAATATTAGAAGCTATACGAACTCTTAATCTTGAGAAAAAAACTCGATATTATCAGGCATCAACTTCTGAACTTTTTGGGTGTACTCAAGAGATGCCTCAAAATGAAGCTACAAAATTTTATCCTAGAAGCCCATATGGTGTCGCTAAATTATATGCGTATTGGATAACTATTAACTATCGAGAAGCGTATAATTTGTATGCCTGTAATGGAATTTTGTTTAATCATGAGAGCCCGGTACGTGGTGAAACATTTGTTACAAGAAAAATTACTATAGGTTTGGCAAAAATTAAAAAAGGTCTTCAGAAATCTTTGTCTCTTGGTAATTTAGATGCAAAAAGAGATTGGGGCCATGCAAGAGACTACGTTCAAGCAATGTGGCTAATGCTCCAACAAGAAAAACCTGAAGATCTTGTTATAGCAACTGGTCATCAATACTCTGTAAGAGATTTCATTGAGGAAGCAGCATTAAATTTAAAAATGAAAATCAAATGGCAAGGTTCCAATGAAAATGAGATTGGTTTGTGGAATGGTCAACCAATTATTAAGATAGATTCAAAATATTATAGACCCACTGAAGTTGATTCACTACTAGGCGATGCATCAAAAGCAATGCAAAGATTAAACTGGAAACCGGAGATAGGCTTTCAAGAATTAGTATCTGAAATGATTAACTCAGATTTTGAGGATGTGTAAAAAATTCATGTCCTTTGATAAGTCGACTAAAATTTATGTAGCTGGACATACAGGTTTAGTCGGATCGGCAATCCACAGAAAACTATTACAATATGGCTATAAAGAAATTATTACACAGCCTCATGGTAAACTTGACCTTACTTCTTATAAGGAAGTTGAGAAATTCATTTATAGTGAAAAACCTAATGTTGTTTTTTTAGCAGCCGCAAAGGTTGGCGGAATTGGTCCAAATAACGACTACCCTGCAGATTTCTTAATGAATAATCTAGCCATACAATATAATGTCATTACTGCTTCTCAAAAGGCTAATGTGAATAGATTATTTTTTATGGGTAGTTCTTGCATATATCCTAAAAATTGTCCTCAACCTATCAAGGAAGAATACTTACTTACATCAGAATTGGAAAAAACTAACCAATCATACGCGATTGCTAAAATTGCGGGAGCAGAGATGTGTAGGGCATTCAATCATCAGTTCAATACTAGATATTTAGCTGTTATGCCTACTAATTTATATGGTCCAAATGATAGTTATAATCTTGAAACATCGCATGTTCTTCCTGCTCTAATAAGAAAAATTCATGAAGCTAAAATAAAAAATATGAAAAGTGTTGAAATTTGGGGAACAGGCACACCAAAAAGAGAATTTCTTCATTCAGATGACTTAGCATCTGCACTTCTTCATTTAATGGAACTTGATGATAAAAAATTTATAGAATTAACCAATAATGAAAGTATGCCTTTAATAAATATTGGTACTGGTCAGGATATTTCAATCCTTGATTTAGCGTATTTATTGAAAGATATTATCAACTTTGATGGTGATTTTATCTTTGATGATACAAAACCCGATGGAACATTTCGTAAGCAATTAGATGTAGAAAAAATTAAAGCATATGGTTGGAGTTCTGACATTAATTTTAAAGATGGTATTAAGCAAACATATGATGATTTTTTAAATCACTTTTACAGCAAGGATTAATAAAATGAGTTTCATGAGTATAATACAATGTTTCTTAAAACCATCGGGTATTACAGCTCATTTGATGAAATTGAAAGATGATTCTTTAATACTTGATGTCGGATGTGCCAATGGTTCCTGCTCCAAAATAAAGAAAATTCTGCCGCGTTGTTATTATCACTGTATTGATATCAATAAGCAAAATATAAATGAAATGAAAAAAATTAACGATTATATGATTAGTAGTAGTAGAGATTTTTCAAGGGCAATTTCACGTATAAATAGGGAGTTTGACTGCATTATATCAAAACACAATCTTGAACATTGTGAAGATTGGAAAGGGACATTAAATTCAATGATAAAAAAAGTTAAAGTGAATGGTTATATTTATCTATCATTTCCGAGTTCACAAAGTACTAATTATCCTTCCAGAAAAGGGACTTTGAATTTTTATGATGACTCTACTCATAATCATATAATAGATAGTCATTTTGTTATTGATGAGCTAGTTAACAATAGTTTTGAAATTATGACTTATAAAAAAAAGTACCAGCCCATAGGGCTATATTTTATTGGATTTTTAGTTGAACCATTCTCTAAATTATTTAATAAAGTTTTAATTGGTACTTGGGAATATTATGGATTTGAAACAATCATAATTGCAAGAAAAATAAAAATGAATGAATAACATTTTCAATTCAACATATAAATTTGCAAGAAGAATCTTTCAAGATGCAATGATTAGGGTTTTCTCTGTCATATTTCATATTTTCATTTTTTTTTCATTCGCACAGCTGTTAGATAAGAATGATTTTGGTCTGTTACAAGCTTCATTAAACATTATGTTATTCCTATCTAGTTTATTTGTTTTAGGTCTAGATTTTAGAATTTTCGAAAAGGCTAATACAGATGCAGCTGGCAATAGAGATGAATTTAAAAGTATATTCATTTATTTAATTACAGCTTCAGTAATATTTGTATCTATTTTTTTTATAGCTACTTATTTCTATGCTAGAGAGTATATACACCTAGCATCACTTTTTTTTAGTATACCTTTAACTGTTGGGATGTCTCTTATAGCTGAATACTTTAAAGGAATTGGAAGGACTGTATTCTCACAACTTATAAATCAATTCATTGTATTTTCATTAATTATAATAGGTATAATATATGTTTATCTTTCTAGTTCTGTTTATCTAGAAAGTATAATCACTATTTATTTAACTGCTCACATACTTGCATTTTTATACTCAACTTATTTTTTCGGAAGTAATTTAATACATGGTAAATTGTCTTTTCATTACCTAACTAATGCTATTAAAGAGTCCTCTATTTACAGTTTTATGAAAATATCCGCCACACTTATTTTGGTTCTTGATATTTTGATTATCTATATTTTCTTAAATACTACTGAATATTCTAATTACATATTTGGACAGAGAATTGGACAATTACCATCAATATTCCTTACTATTCTGGCGATACACTCAATGCCTAAACTTGTTAGTTTAAATAATAAAAAATCTAAGAACTTTTTAATAGAATATCAGGATATCTTGAAGTTAAGTTTTGTGATTATTATATTAAGTACTCCTATTTTCTTTCTCTTTATTGATACCTTCATTAATCAATACTTTTACAAATATACTGACTCTATATATCTAATTAAAATATTCTTCGTTACTACTATGGTGAACCTGTCTACCGGTCCTCTAGGAGCGTTCTTAACATTTACTGAAATTAAAGGTAAGGTTTTGAAAAGTAGTTTACTTATGTATCTTTTATATTTTTTGTTTATTATAATAACTTACGACTATCTGCAAATCTATGCTTTGGCATATGCNCATNTGTTNACGNNAATTATATCTAATNTATATTTAGGTTATCANTTNTNTATNANATATGAAAAGATACCATTTATAGTCTCTTTTGGGATAAAAAGATAATGAAAAAGAATGTTTTTATTATAGGGGTATCAAAATCAGGCACTACGTCATTAGTAAAGTTTTTCGAAAACAATCAATTCAAAATTCATCAAACTCCACTATTTGTTAATCCTCAATATATAAAGAAGTATGAAAAAAATAGATTAATTAAAGACTTATTCAAAGATGATTTTACAGTAATTTCAGATCCAGATTGCTTTTTTAAAAAGAAATATATTGATAACCTTCATGATTTTATTATCAATAACGGTATTCAGAATTATATTATAGTTTTACTCTTGAGACATCCTGTTGAGGCTTTCAAATCATTAATTAAATATAGACTTAAAACAACTACTATTTCTGAGACTGAAGCAGATATAGATAAACTTCAATCTGATAACGTTAACCACTATCAATATTATGAAAAATTAAAACATCTTTATGAGCTCTTTGATGATGCCCATATAAAAGTCATATTTTCGAATGATTTATTCGACAAAACTAAGACCGAGTGTATACTTGCCGAATTTAAAAATTATTTTCCTGATATTAATAATCTAAAACTACCAACAATGAATATGAATATTGATAAAAAACCTATTATTTTTAAATCATCATTTCGTGCATTTAAAAAACTGTTAATACTTACTAGACTATATGCGCTTTTAAAATTATTACCTGTGAAATATAAATTCTTCCTTAGAAAAATATTTTATCAATTTACACCTAAAACCGATAGACTCTATAAAATTTACTATTCATCACATTTTCTTAATAAACTAGATAATGATTTCATACAAACAAAAGAATTTATGAAAAGGAGAAAAATAACAGATAAGATTATTATAGATCTAGATAAGACGTTATGCGATTCACTAAATAAAAACTACCCTGAAGCAAAACCAAATCTTAAAATTATAGAGAAAATTCATAAATACAAGGATAATTATCGAGTAATTATTTTTACCAGTAGAAACATGAAGACTTATCAATCTGATATTGAACTAATTAAAAAAAACACACTACCAATAATTATTAGATGGTTGAAAGATCATAATGTATTTTACGATGAAATCATTATAGGAAAACCGTGGTGTGGAGAAAATGGATTTTATGTTGATGATAAATCAGTTCGACCGGATGAGTTTCAAAATTTATCTCTACCAGAAATTAATAGACTTATAAATAAATGATATTTATCTTAAGTTCCCAATATATAAATGAGGAATATAATAAAGAATTTGGTGAAGTGCCTCCTGTATTTTTGCCAATCCAAAATAGAATATTACTCAATTATCAACTAGAAACACTATCTAAGTTCCATGAAAAAATAGTAATTACTTTACCCAAGGGCTTCATTATCTCACACAATATAGATCAATTATTAAAAATGAAAAACATTGATATAATTTATTTGAACCCGAACATGAATCTACTAAAACTCATCAAGCANCTATTAACAGAATTTAATGANAATGTGTATAGGTTTTATTATGGAGATACGCTTGTAAGAAATATAAAGACTAATCATAGTGAGTATTGTTATATAAGTAGAACTTATTCTAATAACTCTTGGTTTCANNTAGGGAGAAATAAATTNTTTTCAGGNTATTTNCAGNTTANNAATAAGAAACCANTACTTGNATATATAAAANCAAGNNNAAGTNTTAATTCTTTTCTTGAGCTACTNATNAATAATCATCTGAANAACATTCAAAANNATGAAATNTTAGATTTTGGAAANCTTAATACATATTTTAAAAATAAAATGAATTTTATAACATCAAGATCTTTTAATAACATAAGATTTAGTAAAAATACAATTATAAAAACAAGCGAAGATAGTAAGAAAATACAAGCTGAAATTAATTGGTATAGAAAGATACCTGAAAATATGAAGATATACTCCGGTCGATTAATATCAAGTACAAAAAAATCATATACTACGGAATATTTACCAGCATTATCTTTAAATGAATATTTCCTAAACTCAAAAATATCAAAATATGAATGGAACAATATATTCAGCGTTATAAATCAGTACCTTGACACAGTAGCTATTAATGCTACTCAGTATTCACAAAATAAGTTTGCCAATGACTATAAATACACGCTTCGTGAAGCCTTAGTTAATTTCAAAAAATATATTGATAACCTAAACTTTCTATGCTCGAGTTCAGAAATTTTAATAAATAAAAAAAAATATCCGTCCATAAATAAATTTATAGATAAATTACAAAATCATTTATACAAACATAAGCCTATTAAAACAATAATTCATGGGGATTTTTCACTAAGTAATATTTTTTATGATTCAAGAACGAATCAAATCAAATTAATTGATCCGCGAGGACTTAATCTAAATAATAAAGTATCTATATATGGAGACATTAATTATGAATATGCTAAGTTTGCACAGTTCTATACAGGTTATTATGATTCTATATTGTCAGGTAATTATATGATAAAACAAAAAGATAATAGTTTTGAATTTAAAACATTCCAATCAGATTATCAGAAAGAAGTAATTAAGTATTTGAAAAAACATAGTCTTTATAAAAATCATCTATCTAAAATAGATATAAATCTTGTAAAGTACTTATATTTATCCATGCTTTCTAAACACTCGGAAAATAAAATCAGACAGTTATGTTTTCTGATAACCAGCATGGAGATTAGCTAATGTTCATAATACCTATGGCTGGAGATGGCTTAAGGTTCAAAGATAACGGGTATAAAAAACTTAAGCCTACACTTGAAATATGTGGTAGAACACTTTTTTTTTGGTCACTGAGTTCTTTTATTAATTATAAGAATGATCACTTTATCTTTATCACAAGAAAAGAACATCAATTAAAGACTTTTATTCATGCTGAGTGTGCAAAGTTGAAGATAAGTAATTTCGAGATCATTGAACTAGATAAAAAAACTAAAGGACAGGCGGAAACTGTTTACAAGGTAACTAAGGATAGTTATCTCAAAGATTTATTTATTTTTAATATAGATACAATACTTACAAATTTTAATATACCAATATGGCTTAAACAGTGTGATGGGTATATTGAATGTTTTAAGGCAACTGATCCAAAGTATTCATACATTCAAATTGAAAATAGTTCTGTTTTATCTGTCAAAGAGAAAGTTACAATATCGGATAATGCGTCTAATGGGCTTTATTATTTTAAAACATCACATATCTATAATGAATCGTATGAAAATTATTTACAACATGATTTTTATATCGCGCCAATGTATAATCATCTAATAGCAAACAAAAAAATTATTCTATGTAATCAAATTGAACAATCAGACTTAATAATATTAGGAACGCCTGCTGAGTTTGAAGGTAGAGATAATAAAGAAAAATTATTAATTCATGCAAAAAAAAAACAAATTATCTGAACCATCATATTTAAGACTCTTGTTAAGAAGCTTTCTGTCCTCATCTAAAATATATATTTATTTAACTTATCTAAAAAACAAATTTAATTTACCCGAGAATATCACGCATAATGATACTGATATTGTTGTTGAAGGTTATCCTAGAACAGGAAACTCGTATCTCTATTTATTAATTAAGCAGATTAATCCAAAGATAAAGATATCTTCGCATACGCATACTATTGCTAACGTCAAGCTTGGCATTTCTTTGAAAAAAAAAGTAATTATATTAATTCGACCACCCCTTGAATCCTGTGTATCGAGGCTTGTTTTTCAAAAGAATCTTACTACTATCCTTGCTTTAAAGGATTATTTTATTTTTTATAGCCACATACAGAAAAAGCAAAAAGAGCTTATAATCATCAATAGCGATAAAATGTTTAGTGATAACATATATTTAATTAACAAATTAAANGGCATATTTGGTAAAGAAATTTTTAATATATCAATTGATCNAAACAAAATATTTAGTGATTTGAAAAAAGAAAATGATCTTGTTTCGAGCAGAGAAGAGACATTAGGTTATCCAAGTATTAAAAAAAATGAACTTAAGAAAATCAATGAAAAAAGAATTCTTTCTGACAAAAAATGTCATATTTTACTAAAAAACTGTCAACTGCTGTATGATCAACTCATCTATGAATGATAAACATGATCTTGCATTTATAATACCTAACTATAACTCCTCGTATAGACTAGAGAGCATTTATAATCATATTAAAGAATCTGGGTGCAGTCTAAATTACTGTATCTTAATTCAAGATAATAATTCCTCAGACTCATCGATTGAATTTCTTAAAAGAAATAAGGATGATAATGTTTATTTGATAAATAACTCAAAAAATCATGGGCGCGTAAGCAATTGGAATTTATCTTATGCAAATGCTCAAAAAATTGCTCGTTATGGAATTTTTGTTTTTACCAGTGATAAATTAGTTAACTTAAAAGATCTTTATATTTATTTTGAAAAAATAAAAAATACAAACTTTTTAATGACATTTTTTCCATATTGGATTGTGAATAAAAAGAAGAAAAAACTTGCTAGGAACTTAGTTGTGAGGAAAGTTAATTCTTTGCAGTTATCAGATGAGCTGATTTCCTCTGGAAATTTATCATTTGGTATACTACAAGCTAATATCTTTAATTTATCTTATCACTTAAAATTTGATACTAAATATCCATTTATTACAGATCAGCTTAGTATTGCGCAATATTTATTAACGAATTCTGGAAGTGTGTATATATCTAGGATACCTTTTGTTGAATGGTCTGTTACATCAAATAGGTCCCATTTTAATCTTTCTATAGTCGAACAAGCACGGCAAACAATAGACCTATTAAATATGTTAACCTCGCAGATTAATCGACCCATAGATAAAAATTATTCTCATACATTAAACTTTTTGAGAATATTAAATTTTTATCGAAATAATTATAAGTTTAAAACCTTCGAGTTTATTCAATTACTAAAGTATGGTTTTAAAGAATTTAAACATCTCTCTTTTAAATCTTTATTTGAGATCTTATTTAATGTTAAAAGATAAAGTTATAATATTTAGCCTAGCAATTTCATCCTGCCTCCCTCTTTTTGGTCTGATGCTTCATACTTTCTATATAAGAATCTTTTTCATAATTGGATTGATTTTTATTTTTTCTAGGATATTCAACAAAGTTATTCTTACACCACATATTAAAATATTAATATTCTTCAATATTTATATTCTTTTGAATTTTATAATATCCCCATTGTTTGTTGAAGAAAATTTACTTGTTTTACCAACGTCAGAAACAGTTACATGGTTTGATCATCAAAATTTGATGAATTATGAACCNTACAAAAACTTCTCACAATTGTTCTATCCTTTATTCTGGCTTCTTTTTACTGTTGTATTTTCAACATATCTTTCAGAAAAAAATAGGTTAGTTATTTTCTATAAAACTATTCTTTTATTCTACATTGTTGTCAGTTTCTCAGGATATTTATACATATATAGTTCGTCATTATTTGATAATGTATTTACGGGATTTTTAATCAATTATCATGATGCCGGTTATTTTTCTAGATCACCATGGGGCTATGGAATACAAAATCTACCTCGAATGGCATCAATTGTTGGAGAACCATCAAATAACTTATTATTAACTATTCTTATAATTGGTCCGTTGATATTATTTTCAACCCAACATGTTCAGGGCATCTTCAAGCACAGATTTATGAATAATTTCTTTATCATAATAGTATTATTAAATTTAATTCTCATGCAATCATCAGCAGTCATAATTGCATTTATTTTTCTATTATTTCTCACATTCGCATATTCAAATAAAAGAATATTTAAACCTCATTATGTTTTCCTCATAATACTTCTCACTATTTTATTTTCTTTAATATATATAAATCCAATTATAGACAAAATAATTTATTTGAAGGGGAGCGGTTTGATTAGAGCTGAGTTAAATTTATTCACACTTGAAATTATTATCGATCATTTCTTGCTAGGGATTGGATTTGGCGCCCACAGAACCACCTCATTAATTCTTTTCATTGGTGTTTCTCTGGGCATTGTGGGATTATTAACATGGTTCTATTTAATATATATTCTTATGAAGCTTAAACTGCATACAACCAACAAAGACGCCAAACTTTTTTTTAATGGATTTAAAGTCAGTTTCATGACTACAACATTGCTGACATTCATTTCATTTAGTGAATCACTTTTCGTTTTACCTTTTTATTGGCTAAATATTATATTCATAATAAGTTTATATATAAAATATAATANAAATAACTTCTCATATAATGATGGAAATTAGAAATAGAAAATTATTATTTATATTATTGAAAGGGCTGGGGGATACAATGATACTTCTGAACTTTCTATCATCAATAAAATTGAATAATAACGAAGTTGCTATCATCTGCTCTCAAAAACAAAAATTCCTTTTACCTTTCTTTCCTAGAAACATCAAGATAATTTGGGTCCCTGATAATTATAGTTTCTTATATTTTCTTCGAACTAAGCTACACAATGTATTTGATATTTTTAAATTAAGAAATCTAATCAAAGATTATATATCCAAGGGTTTTGAGCTTACATTTTTTGATAGTCATTTTAAAAATAAATTATTTTTTTTTAATATTAAGAAAAAGCTTTTTAAATCTCGGCAGATATACAGAAATCTTGAAAGCTACTTTACATTGCAGATAAATTATGAGTTAAAAAAAATATCTAATAAAGTCATTATTTTTCCATTTGGTAATACAAAAAATAGGCAACTATCAAATGGTATGATGAGCGAAATAATAAATCATTTCAGTACGTCTAAATATGAAGTGAAATTTGTGGTTCATAAGTCATGTAATAATCTTGTTAATGATGTCATAAAAAAACACTCATTAATATATGAGTCCATTGAACAACTATTGGAAATTATTGATGAGAAACCAAATATAATTACTGTTGATACTTTTTTCTTACACTTAGCAATAATGAAAAAACTAAATATTTACATACTATCGAATTCATGGCATGACTATATTCCAGATTATTTGATAGATAATAATAGATTGTTTAACTTTCAAGATATAACTAGTCTTCTAAATAATTTCCATGACGATCATTAAAATAAGGCTACTAAAAATATTTTTTTTGCTTTGTAATGTGAGATATTTATTTATATATCTTAGGCATAATGTCTGTATTTCTATAGAGCACTTAGGAATATTACAAAAGCTCAACTTTCAGAATGTAGTAGATGTAGGCGCTAATAATGGACAGTTTAGTCTGGCAGTGCAGTATCTATTTCCTCAAAAAAAAATTATTGCATTTGAGCCATTAAAATCATGTTATCGTAAATATCAGTGCATTTTTAAAGAAAACCCTAGAATTGTAATAAGAAATTATGCATTAGGCAGTAAGTCAGAAAAAAAATTAATGTATATAACTAAAAATAACGATTCATCATCTTTCCTAGAACCAGAGCAATTAAAAAAAATATATTCTGAGCATTCATGCAAATCAGAAAATCATACTATCAAACTTGGAGATTCAGTCATGGAAAAAAATTTTATAAAAGATTCATTATTGAAAATTGATGTTCAGGGATTTGAACTTGATGTTTTGAAGGGATTAACATTAAATATTAAATCCTTTAAGTATATATATGTAGAATTATCACATGTGGAGCTTTATAAAGAGCAAGCATTGTATGATCAAGTAAGTAATTATTTAAATCAAAATGGTTTTATTTTTAAAGAAGTAACAAATGAAAGCTATTATAATGATCAATTAATTCAGGCAGACTATCTATTTACTAGAAAATAATATTATTTTGAAAAATATCAATAAGAAAATTATTAATTTTTGTGGTTTAAAATTCCACAACACATCATTTGACAATATTTCAAAATATTTCCTTACCAGGAAAAATCTGATTACTTTACCCTCGGGACCTGGTTTATCTCAAATTAAATGCGATATACGGTACTATTTATCTTTGAAAAATTCTACATTTAATTTATTTGATAGTGGATTATTCTGTTTATTATTAAAAATAAAAGGAATCAACGTACAAAAATTCTCCGGTTATAAATTTACTCAAAATTTTCTAGAATATCTATCACGTAAAGAAAATCTAAGTATATTATTAATTAATCCTTCACATGAAGATGATAAGCTCAATATAAATTATCTCTCGAAAAAATATAAATCATTAAGATTCACAGGATATGTCGCCCCAATCTACTCATCAGATATAGAGGATCATAAGCTATTGGATATAGTCAATAAAATGAAACCTAACTTTATCCTTATAAATATAGGCGGAGGCATTCAGGAGCCTCTTGGTAGTTTTTTGTTACAAAAGATAAAGATGAAAACTACAATTATATGCACGGGAGCTGCTTTGGCTTTTTTTACAAAATCTCAAGCTCCTGTAAATCAATATTTTGATAGATTTTACTTAGGCTGGTTAATAAGATGTATTTTTAATCCTAGAGTTTTTATTCCTAGATACTTAAATGCATTTTCTTTTATTTACATTTTTTTTAAATTCTATAATACAATTCATTTAGATGACAAAAATAACTAAATCTAAATCCTTTCCTTATCTTCCCCCGAATGAAGAGATTAAATCAATTTATAGAGATGTCTTTCTGCTGACTGAAGAATTACCCGAAAGATTTCTAAAAAAGATATTTGATAAAGCAATATCTTCTTTGTTATTGTTTTTTGCATTACCTATCTTTATTATCTTGAAAATATTATTTGTTTTCGAGGGTATCCTTATACCTGAAAATAAAGGACCAATGTTTTTTTCCTATAACTCTGTATCTCAAGGTAAAATATTTCCTAAATATAAAATTAGAATAATTAAAGTTAAATATATTGATGAAGAGAAAGCTAGACTTGGTCTTTGGGAGGCATATTCTTCTGAGTGGAATCCAGAATCAAGGACAATTATTGGAACCTTTGTTAAGAATTTTTATTTAGATGAACTACCTCAATTATATAATATCCTTTTAGGGAATATGTCTTTTGTAGGACCAAGACCTCTATCAGAATTACACTATAATATGGAAATAGATCAAGGCAACACCTATAGGAAGTATATAAAAGGCGGCCTATTAGGATTAGGCCATGTAGAAAAAGGCACAGATAATTTCGGAGACCCTTCCTATGAATATAAATATATTGATAGTTATATGAAACTAAGCTCACTTAAGTTTATAGCTCTTGATTTTCATATAATTTTAAGAGGTATTATTTTAATCTTTAAGGGTGGCGGTCATTAATATAACAGAAACAACAAAGACAATCTCCAAATGCAACTTTTAATTAATGTTCTTTACTAGATGAGCAGCTAAGAAAAATTAAATTAATAATTAGTACTTAATTGTTTTAGTATAATATTAGATCAGTAAGTAGCTGCCGAAATAGCTCAGTTGGTAGAGCACCGCATTCGTAACGCGTAGGTCAGTGGTTCGATTCCACTTTTCGGCAGTATCATGATTTATAAAACGACTTGTCTCATCATAAATAATTCAATGTAATTTATATTCAATTCATGCACTGTTAATTATTAATATATTTTCAATGAAATATTATCAAGAAAGCTAGTAGCTGGAGTAGCTATGAAAAGTACATAAATGATAGAATTATTAAAAAATTATACCAACAAGATATCAACTTGTATTGAGATATTTTTATCTAAAAATTTCTAATCAACTTGATGAAGAAATGTTTTGTGTATGTAAGTTGCTCAACAATTTGTTACAAACAATAATTTTTAAAAAACATGAGCAACATTATGATACAATTAATATATAAGATAATTTTTGGCTTATGAAAAATATATTAGTCACTGGCGGAAACGGATTTATAGCATTCAATTATATAAAGATGATGTTAGAGAATGACTATGACATAGTAAGTATTGATAATCTTTCCTTATCGAAATATCTTAATCATAAAACAATCAATATCAAATCTGATAAATTTAAATTTTTTGAATGCGATATTGTAAGTAATGATGTGTGTGAGCTCATAAAAAAATATAAATTTGATGCTATTGTGAATTTTGCTGCAGAATCTCATGTCGATAAATCAATTCATTCATCAAATATATTTGTCGATACAAATATAAAAGGTACAAATAATCTTTTAGCTTGCTGCAATGATTTGATCAAAAAAGGCGATTTACCTAATAACTTTCGTTTCATCCAGGTTTCAACAGATGAAGTGTATGGCTCCTTAAACAAAACAGAACCTGCTTTTACTGAATCTTCAATTTTGAAACCTACCAATCCATACAGTGCATCAAAAGCATCGGCTGATTTAATTGCTATGTCATATTTTAAAACTCATAATTTCCCAGTAATGATAACTAGATGCAGTAATAATTTCGGCCCTTATCAGTATCCTGAAAAATTGATACCTCTAGCTATAAATAATA
>NHCX01000012.1 GCA_002168015.1 Verrucomicrobia bacterium TMED44 | reverse complement strand
AATATTTGATTTCCAAAACCACCCTTAATTTCTACAACTGCTTTCATTTGATAATTTATATAATAGAATTTTTATTTAAAGAAATTAGGATTTTTGTTAAATTTGTTACGTTACAAATAAAATTAAAATTAGCATATATATAAGTTATTAAGTTGAAAGTATTAGATATAACTAAGATTGATTAAGAAATGAAAATAGACACTGTTATATTATCAAGCAATGATAATCCAGATTATATACAATTTTGGCCGATTGTGTCAGAAGCATGGACTCTGATGGGTATAGAGCCTATATTAATTTATACCGGAGAACAAAAGTTAAAACTTAAAGGAAATGTAATTAGTTTTTACAGTAAAAACATGAATTCTTCATTTGTTTCTCAAAACATAAGAATTTTGTACCCCAGTTTGCTTGATGGCAAAACTTGTATAGTTTCAGATATAGACAATTTGCCACTATCTAAAAATTATTTTATTAATTCAGTAGTAGATTTTGATAGTAATTCTTTTATAATTTATAGGCCTGACGCATGTCCACCAAATATGATTTCTATGATGTGGAATGCTGCAAACAGCAATACATGGAAAGAAATATTTAGTATAGATTCTGAAAAAAATATAGAAAAAATTTTAAAAAAATGGTACACGAAAAAATATACTGTTGAAGGAGCAGCTTGGTATACGGATCAAATTAAATTAAGAAAGTATGTTAACAAATTTGCTAAAAAGAATAAATCAAGAATCGTAGAACTAAATGACGATGAACTAGGATTTTATAGGTTCAATAGAAACAGGTTGGAAAAACATTTAAATATGATTAATGAAAGTCCTAACCTTAAATTTACAGATTTTCATATGCCAAGACCTTTTAACGAATATGATGAATTAATTAATAAAGTCTTTGAATATCATAAAAAATATATTATTGGGTGATGTAAAAAGAAGATAGTTAGTAAAAAATTTTATCTAATTAGAATAGTTAAGTAATGATTAATTTTATTAAATCTATCTTAACCGATAAGTTTAAAGACAAATTGAAGAGGGCTGTTAATTTATTTAACAATAAAATTCATCCAATAAAACTTTATAAAAACTTAATACTTGCTTTCAATCAAAATTCGCTTGAAATATTGATTTATCCTAAAATTTCTTCATATGAAAAATTAAATGAATTTTATTGGATATTAACTTACTATCTTTACCCAATAAAAGACAAGATAAAAAATATTTATATATTCAGCGAATTGAAATTGGATAGATTAAATTTAAATGTAAATTTATCAAATGAGATAAAAGAATTTAATGAATTAAAAAATAAGTTTCATACTATTGATGAGAATTCAATAAACACTAAATCATATAACGTAATTCTTATAAACGATCAAATAGAAGAAAATTCCAATTCTTATAAATATGACAAAAAATATATGATTGATTTTAAAGAAAATAAAGAAGCATCAGAAACATTGATTAATATTTCACAAGATTTTACTGATAAAAAAGAAGTGGATGAAATTTTAAAAAATAGTGTATCTAGATTAAAAAATATTAAGAAAGAAATAACCAAAAATAAAGTTCTTCTATGTGGTTCAGGACCTACAATTGAAAATTTTGATATAAATTATGAAAATTACGATGTAATGATTTGTAATAGCATTGTTAAAAACAGGGGTTTTTTAAATATAGCTAAGCCAAAATACTTAATGTTTGGTGATCCAATATTTCATCCTGGACCATCTAAGTATTCTGAAACATTTAGGGAAGATGTCCGATATTTAATAGAAGAGCACAATACTCAAATTTTCACATTATCAAGAGACTATGCAATTTATAAAAATGTATTTGAAAAAAAATACTTAAATAACTTCTCATTTGTACCAATGAAAAAAATTAACAATTACAACACTAATCTATTGGAAAACTTTTATATTAAAGGAACTGGTAATATTTTAACCTTACTTATGCTACCGATTGCATTTAGTTTATATAACGAAATAATGCTTGCAGGGTTTGATGGGAGAAAAAAAGAAGAAAATTCTTACTACTGGAAACATAGTAACAAAAATCAATACGATGACTTATTAGAAGAAATAAAATTTATTCACTCTGGTTATTTCAAGAAAAATAATTTTTTTTATGATCAGTATTACGAAAATCATATTGAAACTGTAAATAAATGGATTGATTTATCAAAAATCAATGATAAAAGAATAAAAAGCCTTACTCCAAGTAATATATTTTAAATTTAATCTCTTAAGTAATCTGTGCCTCTTGGCAATTTCTTTTTATTATATTTTTTTAAATTAGATTGAAAAATTTTTAAATCTTTTTTCCTATACTTTCTGTTTTTTTCTGAATTTTTTACAAATACTTTAATGTCTCTTAANCTTTTATGCTTATAACCAAATAAATATGCTCTATTGGATAAATCGTTGTCAGCATACCAAAAATCAAACCTTGTATTGTGCATGCCAATTTTTTTAAATATTTGTTTGTCAAAAATACCATAATTCATAGTTACTAGTCCATCAGCAACTTCATCAGTTTCATCAAACAGGCACCAACCGTTTTTGTCATCATTTCCTTCTATCCATTCGGAATTTTCTATTAGATTTATATCGTCTCCCAATTTCCAATTGAAAATATAAAAATCATATTTCTTTTTATTGACAATATTCAATACCTCTGACCAACTATTAATTAAAATTGCATCATCATCCCAAATACAAATATACTCACTAGAAGCATTTCTTATTCCTAAATTCATAAAGTGAGGGTATGATGAACGTTTTCCATAATTCAAAAAAACTAAGTTTTTATAATTTAAAGAATCAATATATTCTATCGTTCCATCTGTACTTCCCCCATCTACTAGAACTAGTTCCAAAAATTCATATTTAGCTATAGTGTTTTCAATTAATCGTTGTATATTTTCTTTACGGTTTAAAGTTCCTGTGATAATACTTATATTTTTTTTCATAAATTAAATTTTTAAAAACTATTGAGAGTGGAGGAAATATAATTAACTTCATTATCTGTTAACTTTGTTGAAGATGGAAGCCATAAATATTTTTCAAATGTTTGTAATGAAGAAGCAACATCACCATTTACATATTCTTTCAAATACTTTTGCTTGTTTAGTGGTGGGTAAAGCATTCTAGTTTCAATATTTTTTGAAGAAAGAAAACTAATTAATTCCTCTATATTTATTTTATTTAATTTAATAGTAAAAAACCATGGAAGTTCATGTTCAGCAAACTCCACTAAATCAAATTTTTCTGAATTTATTAATTCTTTGTAAAGATTTTGTATTTTGAATTTTTGATGAATAAAATTTTCAAGTTTAGAAAATTGTGAAATTCCAATAGTTGCTTGTAAATCAGTAAATTTAAAATTTAACCCAAACCCATCATGAAAATCAGACTTATCTTTTGTTCTGTTAAAAGACTTAATCTGAACGAGAAAGTTGTAAAAATCTTTATTATTAGTAAGAATCATTCCCCCCTGTCCAGTAGTTATAATCTTATGAGGAGTGAATGAAATAACGCTTAAATCTCCTAAAGATCCACAAGGGGTGGAGGAGTCATATTTAGACCCGAGAGCATGAGCCGAATCTTCAATTAATAATATTTGGTTTTCTTGACAATAGTGTTTAATTTCAAATGCATTGCCTGACTTACCATTTAAAGGCACATACATGAGGGCGCTAATTTTATCAACTTTCATTAAGCTATCTAAACTCAGACACATTTCCTCATCTGTGTCAATAATGACTGGAATATGCCCAGCCCATAAAATAGCATTTATAGTGGCTACCATAGTAAGATTGGGTACCCCAATATAAGAACCTTTTTTTAAGTTTAGTGAAAGAACTGCTAAATAAAGCGCTACTGTACCGCTGGGAACTGCAATAGCATGTTTCATTCCAACATAATTAGCTATTTTTTGTTCAAAATCTCTAGTAACTTTATTTTCAGTTGCCCAACCACCTGAGTTCAAGTAGTCTACAATGTATTCTGATTCCAAACTATCAAAATTTGGTTCAACTTGGTTTATCAATTATATCTATCCTTTTTCGATCAACTTCTGGTCCGAAATAAGGTCCATTTTTTATCTCTAAAACAATAGAGTCTTTGTTCATAATGTATTCATGGACGCCATAAATTTGAACAATTAACTCACCTTCATTAATATCAACTTCCTCTACAAATTTTCCTTCCTTAGTGTATAGTCGACATTTAACACTTCCTTTATGTACCAACACGACTTCTTGGGTTAAATTTGAAGGCTTATCATGTTCCAAATGATAATGTGGTACTGTTGAAAAATGTTTTTTATAATTCCATGTTCCAAGTTGTATAAAGTCAGAATCATCAGATAAGAATTCTAACCCTTCTTTTACCTCGTTTAAAGAACAAACAAAAGCATACAATTTACCCTCAGAAGATATTTCTTTTAATTTCATCGTAAGTTGTATTATAACTTCAGATTATGCAATTAGCACTCAGTCTAATTTGTCTACTTGCTCTAATACGTCTTTCCAGGAAGAAAACTCTATAGACTTATCGTCTATATAAGCAACTGCTCTTGGTTTTTCAGCAGTAACCTTAGATATAAATTGATCTAAATCATTACTTTCTAGCCATTCCCAAATTAACTGCTTACCAGACTTGCCATCAACAAAGCCTCTATCATGTCTTGCTTTAGCAGTATGAACTATAATCGTATATTTACTAGAAATTTTTTCTAAAGCTTCTCTAGCACCTTTGACCGGTTCATCGTAAATAGTTCCATCAAAATAACCTTTACTATTTTTGTGAATTACCCCATCAAAATCAATTGCAATATTTACCTGCTCATCTGGATAAGAATACTTTCTTTCTTTTGATGCACCTGACTGACGGTTGAGTTGCTCTAGGTCTTTAGGTTTGTTTTTGAATATAGGTGGAGTTGCTTTTCCTGATCCTTGTGTAAGTTGATATGTTAGAAGTAATGATAGGACTTCTGCCGTATGATAAAACTCTACGCCTTGCACTACTTCACTTAAATTAGGTATCTTTACTTTGAATGGATAAGAAGTAATAACTCCAATCTGCATACCTTTTAAATTGCCATGCTCGAGGGCTCTAATTATATCCCCTGAAGTTCCTGATGATGAAATGCCCAAGACAAGTGATTTGTCTAACTGTTCTTCAGTATAAGAGACTGTCCTTTGTTGAAGCCATTGAACCATCCAATCATCAAAACTTGTGTCGTTGATTAAAGAAGTAGCGACTATAGCACTGCCAGGTGCTTGAGCATTTTTAGTGCCATTAGAAAGTCTTGAAATATCTGCCGATGCATGATCAGCAACTGCTAAATTGCCTCCATGTCCTAAGATGAAAATATCACTGCAGTAGTTAAATTTAGACTGTAACTCTTCCCATTCAGGAGTATCAGTAACTTTGTTAAATACATCACCTATGTTTTCAAAATTTAATTTTTCCATATGTAAATTTTAGCTGTTTATTTAAAATAGATGTAATGGGATAAAGTTAGAATAATTTTTCAACTAATCCTTCTTTATAAATAATTTCAGCTAATTCAAACTCTTCTAAAGTATTAATATCTATGGACTCAATAGAATTTAAATTTATAAATCCTGGATTGTCTCCCACAAGAGCTTTGTTCTTAAGCATGATTTCTCTATTAATTAATGAAACGCCATAATTTAACATTTCGATATCAGGCAGATCTTGACTATTAGGAACATCTCCTAAATCATAATTTAAGGGTTTATTATCTAGCCACAAATGTCCTTTTATTAAATGTGTTGATGTTAAGCTATCAAATTCTCCTGACTTAAAATGTTCTATAATTTCATCATGCCTTGCAGAGCTAATAAATGGTGAGCATGCCGGAGCTAAAAAAATAACATCTCCTTCAGTCATTTCTGCGATATGTCCATGGAATTCCGAATTGCTGGCCTTACTACTAGCAAAATAATCTTCTCTTTTATGAGTAGAAACATTAAATTTTCTACCAATTTCCAACATTTCTTCACTGTCACTATTGACAACAATCTCATCTATCTGTTTACATCTAGTCAAAACATTCAATTTGAGTTCTAATAAATTTGTATCATGAAATTTTCTAATATTCTTTTCAGGAACTCTTTGTGAACCAGCTCTAACAGCTAACACAGCAACTATTTTTTGTTGAGAATTAAATTTGACCACCATTAACGTCTATTACTGCTCCATTTATATAATTTGATAATTCTGAACAAAGAAATATTACTGGGCCTACCTGATCTTCAACTGTAGCTAATCTTCTAAGTGGAATTTCTGAACTAAGTTTTTCTTGCTGATCACTTGTCATTGAATTTTGTAACATATTAGTAAGAGTTTGTGATGGGCATACACAATTCACATTTATATTTTTTGGGCCAAGTTCATATGCAAGTTGTCTTGTAAAGCCTATAATCCCTGCTTTGGAAGTCGTATAATGAACACCACTAACTAAACTCCTATTTCTACCTGCTATGGAAGAAAAATTTACTATTCTTGATCCACTTTCCATCTTTTCAATACAGTGCTTTGTAATATAGAAAATAGAATTTAAGTTTGTATTAATAACTTCTTGCCATTCGTTTAAGTCAATTTCTTGAATTTTTTTTGTATAGTTTATACTTGCAACATTAATTAGGAAATCTACTTTATCTACTTTGAGTAAAAATTCATCTACCTGATCAGTGTTATTAATATCAACACCTTCTTTTCTTGAAATAGATAAAACTTTTGAACCTAAATTTTCAAATTCTTCTTTTATTTTCAGTCCTATACCAGCGGAACCACCCACTACGATAGTGTTTTTATTGGTAAAATCAATCTTCATATATATGATCTACATCTGGTTTTGTAATAGCTAATCTAGCTGCAGGTTTATCACCAATCACTGTTATTTGATGCCATGTTTTTTCTTTTACAACAACTATATCTCCAACAGATACTTCCTGCTCTTCACCATCTATGGACCATCTATATTGTCCTTCTAAAATTACCCAGCATTCATCTGCATCGGGATGGTAATGCATTCTGTTTCCTTCTCCAGGATTTTGTTTAATTATTACTCCAGCAAATCTGTTGTTATAAATAACTCTCATGGCCCAAGAATCATCAAAACCGGTTTCTTTTTCAAGGTAGTTTATATTTGATTTTTTTAAATTTTCGTATTTATGACCTGGTTCTAAAATAGCATCTTTAATTCCGTCATCTTTTAGAACCTGTTTTACATTGTCATCTGATTTCATATAACAATTATAATTTTCGTTAAACTTATTTACATATTATTAAATAATTATTTAAAATTTATTTATTTAATTCTACAACAACAAAAGATTCTTTCTCTCCCCTGATGCTTGGAAAACTAACCTGTTCCGTAGAAAAGTTAAAACCTTTTAGTATGTTCTGGATACTTGATTCATCTAAAGCTAAAACCTCTTTGTAAACTTCCTGATTTTTGTAATCAATACTTTTTACAGTAAAAATTGCTTTTCCAGTCGGTTGAAGAACTGAGTATATTTTGTTAACTGTATTTTTATTGAAAGGATACTGCTGCCCAAAGACTCCTACACAGAAAAATATATCAATTTTGCTTTTAATAGAATTTAGAGAACCTTTAATTGTTTCAAAGTTAATTTCAAGCTTATCTGCAACCTCAGAGGCTATTTTTAAATTATATTTTGATATATCTACTAAATATATTTTTTTATATAATTTTTGTAATTCAAGATACCTTCCAGTCCCACATCCAAAGTCAAGTAAAGTTAAATTCTTATTTGAGGGTAAAAATTTTTCAAAATACGATTTATGAAATTCATATATTTCTAAATTATCATCTATAGCTAGTTGTTTTGCGGTTTCAATGCCATAAATTTTTTTTGCTCTAATAGTTGATAAAAATTTTGACTTAGTTTTAGAAATAATAATATAAAGTAAATTGCTCGGTTTAAAAATTTTTTTTAGCTTGTAATAAGTAAATCCAATAAGTTTTTTAATATATTTCATCAAGATTATTTATATTGTTCAATTAATTGTTTTGTAATAATAATTTTTTTGTCTGC
>NHCX01000011.1 GCA_002168015.1 Verrucomicrobia bacterium TMED44 | reverse complement strand
TGAAGGTTCTGAAGGAGTTGCCTCAAGTCCCATAGCAGGTTCTGGTAAGCCCATTCCCTGATCATCCATTCCTGGAAGAGTGGTTTCGATATTTGAAATGGGAATAAATGCATCCATTTCCCCGACTAAATCACCTGCATCCTCCGTCACTTCTGGAGTGACAGGTCCTTCCTTTGTCTGATTGGATTCTCGGAGAGTAAGTAATTCCTTAACTTGAGAAATTCGAGTTTCCCGTTCAGATTCCCACTGCTTATCTCGCTTTTTGTCCAATTTTTTCTTATGCACCTGAAGTAAATCCTCATCTCTTCCATTAACACCTGAGAAAAAGTACATTGAATTCAATCTTCCGAATTCATCCCGGGACCATGCCCTGCCAATTGATTTATCATCCACAAAAGGCTGCATCTCTCTGGTCAGAGGGTTGTACTGATATCTTGCATTCCATGCATCATAAATGACTGGATATTCTTTTTTTGAGGTTGGGCGACAACCCACACTGGCCAACCCAACGGAAATCAAGAGACACCAATGAGAAATTTTTTCGGGCATACTTTTAATTAAGCACCAGATTACTCATTTGAAAACCAAAATCGATAAGGTTTGGATGACCAATATTTCCCTGCGTAGTCAATACCTATTCGGGAACCCGACTGAATGGGATCAATTAGACCGATTCCGTCCTCGAACCAAAGACCATTTGAAGGATTGGCTTCCTTTCGATTAAAGTCACCGTTCAGGCCTAATTTCTTGGTTAAACGCCCAGGTCCTGAAACATCCTGTGTTCCGCGAAGAAGCACTGCTGAGGGGTACCCTTTTTCTCCACANACAATATTGAGCAACCAATGCATGCCATAACACANATACATNTAGATAACCCCGGCNTCTCCATACATCACTTCATTGCGAGGAGTTTTCCCCTTGGATGCATGACAAGCCAAATCCTCTTCTCCATCATACGCCTCGGTCTCGTTGATGATCATCCGGGCAACTTCGCCATTTCTATGGGATACACAAATCTTCTTTCCCAACATTTCTTTGGCTACGGTCAAAACAGACCGTTCGAAGAAATCTTTTCCAATGCGATGCGATTTCATTTAATCAGTAGTTTTTATCTTTGGAATCGAGCCAGANCGTTACGGGTCCATCCTCGTGCAATTCAATTTTCATATCAGCCCCAAATTCTCCAGATTGTACATTTCCGCCAAAAGATTTTTCGAGTAAGCATAAAAAAGAACCATACATAGGTTTAGCCAAATTTGGAGAAGCTGCACGATTAAAAGATGGACGATAGCCTTTCTTCATGTTTCCCCAAAGTGTGAACTGACTAATTACGAGAATNCCCATCTTTTCTGAGATAGGTAGATTCATCTTTCCTTCTAGATCCTCAAAAATACGTAAGCCAAGTATTTTTTTAACACCCCATTCCAAATCGGAGGATTCATCGTCTTNACCGATTCCNATATAAACNGTGAGCCCCCNTTGTATTTGACCGCATGTANCCCCATTTACTTGAACTTTCCCNGTTTCTACACGGCGTACTAAAAGTCTCATCCTTTATANCCTCCCGNAATTAAGAGAGGNGCAAGCAAAGAAATTACTCTTCTTCGGCCACGGCATCCATAACTTCGGCAGCAGCCTTGGCAGCAAGAGGAGTCGAGAGATAACGCTCACCACAACTTGCTCCAATCACCACAATCCGCTTACCTTCCATCTCNGGTCTTGCAGCAACCCGNAAGGCAGCTTGAACAGTNGCACCGGTGGAAATACCACCCAAAANNCCTTCTTCCAAGCTAAGTTTCCTNGCCATATCAAATGCTTCATCACTGGTAACCTGTTCGACTTCATCNACGATATCCAAGTTTAAATTATTGGGAACAAAACCTGCCCCGATTCCCTGGATTTTATGAGGGCCAGGTTGTACCTCTTCCCCATTGCGAGTCTGGGTAATCACCGGGCTTTCAGCAGGTTCCACAGCAATGGATTTCATCTCAGGATTTCTTTCTTTAATCACCTCCGAGACGCCAGTGATCGTTCCTCCTGTCCCGACACCAGCCACCAAACAATCTACCTGTCCCTCCATTCCTGACCAAATTTCTTCAGCAGTCGTCTTACGATGAATTTCAGGGTTGGCAGGATTATTGAACTGCTGAGGCATAAATGCACTTGCACCATGAGCCTCCATCAACTTGGAAGCTTTTGAGATGGCTCCACCCATCCCTTTGGGCCCAGGGGTAAGGACAATCTCTGCACCGAGAAGTCGAAGTAGCAATCGTCTTTCCTTGGACATCGTTTCGGGCATGGTTAGAATACACTTGTATCCTTTGGCGGCACATACAAAAGCCAGGGCAATACCGGTATTACCCGAGGTGGGTTCAATCACAACGCTATCAGGGGTGAGTGTCCCATCTTTTTCAGCCGCCTCGATCATGGCCGCACCTATTCTGTCTTTCACACTAGCCAATGGATTGAAGAACTCGGATTTCAAAAAGATTTTTGCGTTGATTCCACGAGTTACTTTTTCAAGTTCCACCAGGGGGGTTTTACCGATTGATTCAATAATATTCATAATATTTTACCTTCTTTTACTTTTGGGTCCATAGCTTCGAATCGGAGCATTTCGATTAACCTCAGCATTTTTCAGGCGGTATACGATCCGGGCTTTTTCAAGATCTTGTGTGCTCATTTCCATCTTCACAATATCACCCACTGTGATTTTGATAAAATGCTTGCGCAACTTGCCCGAAATGTGGGCAAGAACTTTATGTCCATTTTCTAGCTCGGCTCGAAACATTGTACTTGGTAGTACTGCTGTAATCTTACCTTCTACTTCAACGATATCTTCTTCTGCCATATATTCCACCCATCACACCATGTTGTACCATCAAGTCAAGAATCTCCTGCTTCATTGCATCCTTAAGAAAATCAAAATATGAAAAATCATCTAGAATGTCCATTTCCCCGACTGTTCCCATCTCAATTGGAAAAAGATGAACATTTTTACATGCAGTTAGCATACAACGAATCAATTAAAGCATGGGAAAATGATGAAGTTCCGATCGGAGCGATTATTGTAGACAAAGATGGCCAAGTGATTGCATCTGCGTATAATCAAACTCGAAAATGTAAAGATCCAACAGCTCATGCCGAAATGCTCGCCATCACAATGGCTGCCCAAAAAACCGGGGATTGGAGACTCAACGAATGCAAACTATATGTAACCAAAGAACCATGTCCNATGTGTGCCGGAGCANCNGTAATAGCNAGGATCAAGGAGATCTCNTATGCATTTGGGGACTCAAAGATGGGAGGACTTGGGGGAGCGACTTCCCTTCATGAATTACCACAATCAAACCACAAACCGAGTGTAAAAGTCGGCACTATGAAAGACGAATGTTTACAATTGATGCAGGCTTTTTTCCAACTCCGNAGGAGCCAGGAAAAGGACCGAAATGGACTTTAATTCAATCTTTGAGCTAGCAGGCTTGACCTTTACGCACCGCTAGCTTGAATGGGGAGTTTATATAAACCAATCTCATTATGTCACATCAGTTACCAAACTTACCTTACTCAGTAGATTCACTCGAACCCCACATTGATGCACGCACCATGGAAATCCATCATGGTAAACACCATCAAACTTACATAAATAATCTCAACGGGGCTCTTGATGGAAACTCTGAACTGTCCGGCAAATCAGCAGATGAATTGATTACCGACTTATCCCAAGTCCCGGAAGGCATTCGTAATGCTGTACGCAATAACGGAGGTGGTCACTCGAACCATTCTTTCTTTTGGGAAGTTCTTTCCCCTTCAGGAGGGGGCCTACCTACAGGTTCTCTCCATGATGCAATTTCTTCTGCTTTTGGTTCTTTTGACTCCTTTAAAGAGGCTTTCACCAAGGCTGCCCTTACCCGCTTCGGTTCAGGGTGGGCGTGGTTGATCAAGCAGGGTGACTCCGTGAAAGTGGTCTCCACCCCGAACCAGGACTCCCCGTTGATGGAAGGGATCGTAGAGGAAAATGGGACTCCCCTCATTGGATTAGATGTTTGGGAACATGCATACTATTTAAATTATCAAAACCGTAGACCCGATTACATCGGTGCTTTTTGGAATTTGGTGGATTGGGACCGGGCTGGCTCAATATTTGAAAGTTAGATCTTCGAGCACCTCAAATTCGGTAAATCCGGGTGAGTGAATTGTATTTAATTTTTCTGATCCGGTAATTAAATGGCTTAGGTATTGCAAGTGCCTTGCCTATATTCCGTTTTGTTTCTAGATATCTTGGGCTTAGATGGAAAAATCTTTTAAATACAGGGCTTTTATAACCTATGCACATGAGGATGAGGATCGTGCGAGATGGCTCAGAAAAAAGCTGGAGAGGTTTCCTGTGCCCAAAAACATAATTGGTAAAAAAGGTCAATTCGGCACCATCCCACCGCGGTTGTACCCTATATTNAGAGACCGAGATGAACTTGCAGGGTCAGCCCAGTTGGGATCAGTAATCGAGCAGGCACTGGAAGATTCTTCTCACCTCATCGTTTTATGTTCAACTCACGCCGTTAAGTCGAGATGGGTTAATGAAGAAATTCGCCTTTTCAAGAAAATGGGCAAAGGGGATCGAATCCTATGCTTAATTGTGGATGGTGATCCCATGGCTGATGATTCGCCTAAATCCAATGCTCAGGAATGCCTCCCCTTGGCTGTGAGAAGAAAAGTGNATGCAACCGGGGAGATAACCGATGAAATAGACGAACCTGGAGCGGCCGACCTTCGAGAGTCAAAAGACGGGGAGAAAGATGCTTTGCTCAAAATAGTAGCGGGAATGCTGGGACTGGGATTGGATGAAATTAAACAGAGAGATATAATTGCGAGACAGAGAAAGCTCGCCCTGATCACTGCCTTTTCNATTACTTTGGCTTTCTCAGGAATCGGACTGGCTACCTATGCATTTTTTCAAAAACAAAAAGCGAATGATGCTGAGCAAACTGCGATTGAAGAAAGAAAGGCTGCCTTGGAAGAACTAGCTAAAACACAAATTATAACTCAATTTGTACAGAGCCTATTTTTCTCTCTCGATCCGCAAAACACATCGGGAATGGATACTGAACTTCTTAAAACGATGCTTGACCAAGGAGTGAAACGAGCCAGCGAGTTATCCCCGGAACCTCAGATGGAGGCCAATATTAGAACCTATCTGGGCAAAACATACCGTTCAATTCGGGCATACGATCAAGCTCAGATAGAACTAGAACAGGCACTTAAGCTTTTTGAAGGAGAGTCTGATGTAAAAAGTGAAGCCCTCACGGAACTTGCTTTAGTTCATGAAGCTTTNGGGAATTACCTGCAAGCCGAACCCATGCTTGCCGTGCTTCTGGAACGAAAAACCAATGAACTGGGTGAGAGCCATGACGAAGTGATTGATGCAAAAATTGATCTCTCTACGGTCTACCGGAGAATTGGAAAGGTTGAAAAAGCTGAAAATTTATGTGCTTCCGCATTGACTTTGATCCGCGATCAAAACCGAAGTACAGAGGATCCCAGAATGCTTAAGTGCATGAACGAACTGGCTAAAATATTTTTGGCCCGCGATAAGATTGCCCAAGCCGAAAGTATGAGCAGAAATGTATTTGAAAGATCTAGGCTCAGCTTGGGCGAAAAAAACTCGGTGAGTTTGATTAGAGGACAGGTCTTGGTTGAAGCATTGCGAAAAGTTGGGAAATTAGACGAAGCTGAGAAGCTCTCGATGACTCTTGTCTCAAATCTTGAGGAGGTTCTTGGGCAAACCCATCCGGATACACTCGGGGCCATGGATGCGCTCGCCGAAATCGTGGTATCAAGAAAGGAACTTCCCCGAGCATTAAATCTTTATGAGCAAATTTTGGACTCCAAAGAAAGAATGCTTGGCGAAAAACACCCTGAAACGATCTCCACACTCAAGGCAATTGCGCGAATTCTAAGACTTCAAGAGTTAACAGTTGAGGCGGAGGATGTTTTATTCTCAGTCTACTCAAGNCTGAAGGAAAAAAATGGTCTTGAGCATCCTGAGACTTTACGGTCAATGAATGAATTGGCAGACTTATATTTGGATGCGGATAAGCAGACCGATGCATTTCAGTTAAGTAACGAAACCCTAATTATTGAGTTGCGGATCATGGGAGAGCTCGACCCGATGACGCTACAAACCCGTTACAGGATTGGAAAATTACATTACCTAGCCGACAGAAAAGAAGAGGCAATGGAGGAACTCGGCGATGTTTTAGCCAAGCAGGAGAAACTTCTTGGATTTGATCATTCCGAAGTCACCAAAACTCGTGACTTGCTCAACCAAATTCTTGCTGAGCGAGCAACGCCTGTCATTTTTCTTGAGCAAAATGAAACAGTTGACACTTCTCAACTACCTGAATCGAATAAACTGGGCTTTTTAGAAAACTTCCAGGATATCAATGGCACCGGTGACCANAACCGCACAATTCCTCTTTATGAAACGAACGAGTCTCTTTTTCAAATTGATAGTAATTCCTCTGCTTTCCCAGTGAATAGGATGGTTGAAAATATTGAACTAAACAATTCAAGAAGTATTGAAAAAGAAAGCTTTCAAGAATCGACTAAGGCTGACGACACCAAAGATGATGAGTCAAACNCCACTGAGAAAAACAGTATTTTCAAACGCATAAAAGGTCTTATTCCAAGCAGAGAGAAGCCTTGAGCTGTTTCCTTGCCTGATTCTTAATTTTTATGCCAAGAATTGGGGCAATTTTTGATTGGGATGGCGTCATTATAAACTCTGCTGATCTTCATCAAAAAAGTTGGGAATTACTTGCGGCAGAAATAAAGCACACTTTACCTGCAAATCATTTTAAGACGGGCTTTGGGAAAAGGAATGAAACGATCATCGGTAAAATTCTCAATTGGAGCGAAGATCCCGCCCAAATTACCAAATNGGGAAATCGTAAAGAAGAAATCTATAGAGAATTAGGAATACAATACGGAATTGACATGGTGCCGGGTTCCAAAATATTCCTCCAAACTTTGAAACATCTTGGTATCTCCGCTTCGATCGGAACTTCCACCGAAAGAAAAAATATTGAAGTTGCGATTGCTCAGAATAAATTGGCTGACTTCTTTTCTGGTGCAGTTTGCTCAGAGGATGTGACCAAAGGAAAACCGGATCCTGAGGTATTTCTTAAAGCAGCCAAATTGATAAAAAGAAAACCAGCGAATTGCGTAGTTTTTGAAGACAGTACCCATGGAATCGAGGCCGCGATTAGTGCCCAAATGATTGCTGTAGGAATTACCACCACAAATTCAAAGTCAAAACTATTGGACCAAGGGGCAAATCTTGTGGTGGACAGATTGGATGAAATCGATCTTTCCATTTTGGAAGATCTCCTCAAGACTAGTTTACAATGAAATTACACTGGAAAATTCTAATCTCTTTGATTCTGTCTTTTATCATTGGACTCTGGTCAAACCTAAACATTGATCATCAATCAGCCCCGCCACCCTGGTTTACAGGATTAAAAGAGTCATGCCTATTTATTGGCACACTTTTCATCAATGCCCTCAAGATGGTGGTCATTCCCTTGGTGGTCACTTCCATTATTTGTGGAGTGGCCAAGATCGGGGGAGAATCAGGTTTTGGTCGACTCGGACTTAAAACCATCGGTTTTTATGCACTCACTGGTTTTCTTGCTGTCTGTACAGGACTTTTCTGTGTCAACTTGATGAATCCTGGTATCGTGGACGATGACATCAGAGAAAAAATGCTCCAGAGTTCCACTGACAGCCAATCGCAAAAGATTGATGGGGCACTTGACCAAGCCGATCAGGGACTACAGGGATTGCTGGAGATTTTCCATCGCATGGTTCCTTCAAATTTATTCAAGGCAGCCAGTGAAGGACAACTTCTGGGATTAATTTTCTTCGGACTGCTTTTTGGATTTTTTATTTCTCGCTTAAGTCCAAAAGCAAGAGAAACACAGACTGCATTTTGGGAGAGTTTGAATGCAGTTATTCTCTCAATTACGAAACTTATCATTTCTTTTGCTCCGATTGGAGTATTTGGACTGGTAACCCCTACCCTGATGCAAGTTGGTCTTGAAACTCTTAGTGTGATGGGCAATTTCGCCCTTACCGTATTCTTAGGATTAGGTATACATGCTTTGATTGTCCTACCCATTCTACTCTGGGTCCTTGGTAAAATTAATTTCCGTAATCATTACCAAGCCATGGCCCCTGCTCTTCTGACCGCCTTTTCCACCGCTTCATCCTCTGCAACTCTACCTCTTACCATGGACTGCATCCAAAAGCGGGCCGGTGTTTCAAGCAAAATCACCAGTTTTACCCTCCCCCTTGGTGCAACAATAAATATGGATGGAACTGCCCTATTCGAATGCGTNGTGGTCGTCTTCCTTGCTCAATTATTTGGTGTAGAAATGGGGTTTATCACTCAATTTACAGTTGTGGTGATGGCACTGCTTACATCCATAGGAGTGGCTGGTATTCCCTCGGCTAGCCTCGTTGCGATTATTGTCATACTCCAGGCAGTGGGCTTTCCCCCAGAAAGTATAGCCACTGGAGTTGGTATTGTCTATGTTGTGGATAGAATTTTGGACATGACTCGAACTGCGATTAATGTCTTCGGAGATAGTTGTGCAGCCGTAATCATCGGGAAATCGGAAGGAGAAACCGACTATTACAAAGCATTGTCTTTGAAAGAATAAATGATCATTCCTTCACCCTGTGGATTTTAATCTTCAATCAGACTACCTACCCCAAGGTGACCAACCAACTGCCATCAACGCTTTGGTTGATTCGATTCGTAAGGGAAACTTAAAACAAACTCTTTTAGGCGTAACAGGCTCTGGTAAAACCTTTACCATGGCAAATATTATTCAGGAATTACAAAGACCGGCTTTGATAATTTCACATAACAAGACTCTTGCTGCACAGTTATACTCTGAATTCAAAACTTTTTTCCCAGAGAATGCAGTGGAGTATTTTGTCAGTTACTACGACTATTATCAACCCGAGGCATATGTCCCCTCAACCGATACTTTTATTGAAAAAGATTCTTCAATCAATGAAGAAATCGAAAGGCTAAGACTTGCGGCCACGGGCTCTTTAATAAGTCGAAACGATGTGATTGTGATCGCGAGCGTCTCCTGCATTTATGGATTGGGATCCCCGGATGACTTCCGTGCCCTTTCAATTGAAATCCAAGTGGGCCAGGAATTAGAGAGAGATGTCTTGCTCGAGANCCTAATTGACAGCCTGTATAACCGTAATGATGTTGAACTTAAAGCAGGCAAATTCAGGGTTCGGGGTGATGTAGTCGATATCTTCCCCGCTTATGCGAAATGTCCCATTCGGATCGAGTTTTGGGGGGACGAAGTCGAAGCTATCCGCGAGATTGATCCGGTTTCAAATGAAACTCTTCAAACATTTGAAAATTACAGGATTTATCCAGCCAACCAGTATGTGACAACAAAAGACAAATTGTCCGGAGCATGCCAAGCTATTGAAAATGAACTTGAAGACCGAGTAAAATGGTTTGAAANAGAGNCCCTTCTTTTAGAAGCCCAAAGGATTCGAATGCGTACGGAATATGATCTGGAAATGCTCCGTGAAATTGGCTTTTGTAATGGGATTGAAAATTATTCGCGTCATCTTTCGAAACGTAAACCAGGGCAACGCCCTTGGTGCCTAATTGATTTTTTCCCCGACGATTTTCTTTTATTTGTTGATGAAAGCCATGTNACTATCCCCCAGGTTGGCGGAATGTATAATGGAGATTATTCCCGGAAAAAAAGGTTGGTTGATTTTGGTTTCCGCTTACCCTCGGCTCTNGATAACCGCCCTCTCAAACCAGACGAGTTCGAGGAAGTTTCCCAACAGACTGTATATGTATCCGCTACTCCCGCTCCTTTTGAAATAGAAAATTCCAGCTTAGTAGCTGAGCAGCTTATCCGCCCAACTGGCTTGCTCGACCCTGAAATGGAAAGACGGCCAATCAAAGGTCAGGTAGAAGATTCAATCAGTGAAATCAAAAAATCGGTGGCTCTAGGTCATCGAGTTTTGGTAACTACACTTACCAAAAGAATGACAGAAGATCTTACTGACTTTCTGCGAGAACATGAGGTAAAAGTCGAATATTTGCACTCGGATATCGATGCTATCGAGCGCGTTGAAATCTTAAGAAATCTTCGGGCGGGACAGTTTGATGTCTTGGTNGGAGTCAATTTATTAAGGGAAGGTCTAGATTTGCCAGAAGTTGCCCTCGTCATTGTACTTGATGCAGACAAGGAAGGATTTTTAAGAAGTGAAACCAGTCTGGTTCAAACAGCAGGACGGGCCGCAAGGCATGAAAAAGGNCGAGTTATCTTTTATGCGGATATAATGACAAAATCACTGACCAAAGCTTGGGACACCTGTCAATACCGCAGAGAAAAGCAAATAGCCTACAATAAGGAGCATGGGATTACACCCAAGAGCGTAATTCGACCGGTTCAGGAAAGTCTCAGAGTTAAAAAAGATGAGAGCGAAGATGATTTGGCGGTGGCAGAAGAGGTTTCCTTCAAAGATGCCAAAAAATTGGCTAAAGAGTTGGAGAAAGAAATGATTGAAGCCGTTCGAAAATTAGAATTTGAAAAAGCTGCTCTACTCAGGGATCAGATTACTTTTCTGCGTGGAGAGGGTGGAGAAAAAAAGCTGCAAAGCACATCGGTTGGAGGCTACAAGAAAAACAAATATGGAAAGCGCCGGAAATATAATTCAAAGAAATAAATTTTGGACTACCTTGTTTTCCATATTTCTTGGCGTCTCATGGGCTCAGGCAGATTTAACTAAGAAAACACAACTTCTTTTTTATTTTGATAAAATTGAAGTCAATGGAGCCATTAATGTTTTTGTCCAACCTGGAGATAGAAATGAAGAAGCCACCATTTTTGCTGACTCCTCAATCATGGAAAATATTTCTCTCACTGTTAGGGACCGTACTTTATACCTAGATGCAAACAACACCTACGACCTTGCCCGGCGACTTCCATTTATCAAACTCAGTGCAGAAAGAATCTTTCCGGTGGAAATTCTTGTCAACACTGACAAGCTTAGTGAGATTAGATTGAATGAGAGGAGCAACTTAACGGTTTCTGATATCCGTTCCCCTCGCCTTTCCGTTTTCACCACTGGAACTGGCCGCTTACACTTGGATAATTCCTCCATTGATAATCTTTCAGTCAGGCAAGATGGTAATGGCCCCATCATCTTAAAAGGAAAAGAAGTAAGTAGCTTGGAGCTGATTGTTATTGGAGATGGCCTTATTTTCGCCCAGGATCTACCCGTAGATCGTGCCCGGGTATTACACCGCGGAAACGCAAATGTAGAAATCAATCCACTTTCCTTTTTAGACTCCAGAATTTTTGGGCAGGGCAATATTTTACTCCATTCCAAACCTGAAAATATTGTCGTCAGCCAAAAGGGAACCGGAAAAGTCATTGATGTCATACCGGATTCGCCACCCCTGTATGACATGAATGCAACCCGACCCGTTTTATTCGGAAAGGAAAGGCCGAAGAGAAACTAAATAACGATTACTTCACCTTCAACCGCAGGTCTTGCATTTGAATTAACCGCTGCAGCCTCTTTTGCAATTTCATCCATTTTATCGTCATTATGCGAAGGGTCATGGTGAAAAAGGAAAGTATTTTTAACATTTGCGGCTTCGGCAATTTTGAGGGCTTCGGGCCAAGTTGAATGACCCCATCCTTTGAACTTAGCATATTCCTCTTCCGTGTAGGCAGAATCATAAATCATAGCATCTGCCTGATCGGCTAAGGCTAACACATCTTCATCCAATTTACCCTCATAATGCTCTGTGTCGGTGCAGATCGAAAGGACTTTCCCTCCATATTCGATTCGATAGCCACACGCCCCATTCGGGTGATTAAGTTTGCCAGTTCTAATGATAATTCCATCCCCTAAGTCGAAAACTTTACCGCAAGGATAGTCATTAAAAGAGCATGCTTTTTCAATTAAGGCACTCGGTACTGGAAAAACAGGGTCCTTCATCAACATAGTTCCAATTATCCCGAGTAAATCATACTTCTGTCCACCCAAGTGGCCAGCATGCAGACGAACATCACTATCGGGGTTATAAAGGGGAGCAAAGAAAGGAAGCCCTTGGATATGATCCATGTGGGTATGAGTGAAGAAAAGATCAGCGTTGAGCAAATTACCCTCTTCAATCATTATCTTTTTCCCCAAGAGCCTTACACCAGTTCCTGCATCTATGATAATTCTTCGATCGCCACAGGTAACTTCAAAACAGGTGGTATTACCTCCATAGCGAACTGTATCTGGACCAGGGCAAGGGATACTTCCTCTCGTTCCCCAAAACTTAAGGCGAATAGTAGATTCACTTGTCATATCTATCTTTCGATCATGGTAAAACAAATATCCTTGGCAATCATCAAAATAGTCTGCTCGACTTAAAGAATTTCACCGATCTAACCAATTTCCAGACTCGTCCTGGTAGGAATCAGTAATTCTTCCATCTCCCCAATCGTATTTTCCATCAAATGCCAATCCGTTTCGAAATTCTCCGATATAACTTGCCCCGTTTCCAAAATCCACGGTGCCTGACCCTTGCTTTAGCCCCTGTGACCATGAACCAAAATACTGAACTCCACCTACCTGCTCTTCCACTCCATATCCATCGGGTAATCCTCCCAAAAATTGGCCAATATATTTTGAACCATCACTACTAATGAGCATACCACTTCCAGAGAATTCATTGTCTTCAAATGTGCCTACATAAAGACTGCCATCCGACTTTTCTAAAATCCCCTTCCCGTGGTAAATGTTCGCAATAAAATTGCCGGCATACAAATCTCCGTTTGGATTTTTAATAAATCCTTTTCGATAACTCCCGTCATTATTGAAAAGACCATTGAATTCAGATCCAAAAGCATCTTTGGAAAAACCTTCTTCTAAGAACTCCCAGTCTCCTCGCCATTTCCCCGACCTTATAGACCCGTCACTTCCCTCGTAATCGCCGTATTCCAAACGATTTTTCATCCACTGACCGGTCACTCGGGATCCATCTTTTAAAACCAGGGTCCCATATCCGTTCCACTTATCACTTGACCACATGCCAACATATCGGTCCAAAAAATCGTCTCCCTTATACCTGAAAGTCCCATGCCCATGAGACATTCCTTTTTCAAACTGTCCCTCATAAATATCTCCATTTTGAAATTTTCGTTCTCCGTACCCATGTGGTTTCCCAGTTAACATCTCTCCTTCATATACCGAACCGTCCGATAAGGTCTGATTTCCACTTTTTGCTTCCCTGGAAAGAACTTCACTCTCAGATAATGAAGAGTCGTCCGAAAATTCTATGACTGAATCTTCATCTGAGCAGCCCACTATAAGCATGCAGGCACTCGACATAAAAAAAAGTAAAAGGTGAACTTTCTTCATCAATATTTAATAACTGATACTTTTACTAACCTGAAAAATGCTTGTGACAATCGAAATCGCAACCAATGCGACCAAAGAGAAAGCAAAACCTAGGGCAGCGCCGGATACCAGAGTGGTCATCGTCTTAATTTTCTTGGTCAACTGATCTTTAAAAGATCGACTTGAATCCTCCATACTATTTCCCAAATTTCCAGTTTTCTCTCCCACTTCAATAACATCAAGTTGCATCAATGGCATAAACTTAAACTTTCTAAGAGATTCAGGAAGTGACTTTCCTTCATTAACAAGGGCACGAGCCGAACGAAATTGATTTCTCAAAAACCGGTTACGAATAGTCTTTTCACAAAGTCTTAAATTTTCGGTTAATCCAATACCACTCCAAATTAAGGTAGCTAACAGGCTGCTCAACTGAAACATTTCCGATAGATAGATAATCTCCCCAAACAAAGGAAATCTTAGTAAATTCTGGTCAAAGATCACTCCACCCTTTTCTGTTTTGCTCCAACGATAAAGAGCTCCTCCTCCAATCAGTAAACCGATTATGGCAAAAGGTCCAATAGTCAGCACAAGATTGGAACCATTGATTAATACTTTAGCCATCATATTCAGTTCACCTCCGAGAGAATCCAACATTTCTTGAATTTGAGGCAGCAAGAAGAAAAGGAAAAAAAGCACCACCCCAAAAGCAACCAACCCGACAAACACAGGGTAGGTCATACTGCTCAACACTTTGGAACGAATTTCTCTTTTCTCTTCCAAGTGCAGGACGATTTTAGATAAAATAGGTGCTAAATTGCCGGTAGCTTCACCCGCTTCCACAACAAATGTGGAGGATTCCGAAAAATATTGAGGAAGTAACCGCATTGCCCGCGAAAGAGTCCTCCCCTCGGCTAGCTCCCTCCAAAGACTGCCCGCAATTTCTTTTTGATAAGGATCGGACAAACGGAGATTTAATAACTTAACCGACTCGGCAATAGGCATGCCACTGCCATGCAACTCATGGAGGCGCTTAAGGAATTCTAACCCCAGCCTCTCCCCTTTCTGGCTTCCCTTTGCAATCCTTGCACTTTTTGACTTATTATCTGTGGAGCCTTTGGATGACTTCGTTGAGCCTTTGCCACTTTTACCTACTGAAGTAAGCTTTAGAGGCGTCAGCCCATCTTGCAGGAGTTTTGTCTTAGCCTCTTTGGAATTCTTAGCAACGACTTCGCCGGTGGATGATTTCCCACGTTGTGAGATCGCTACATATTTGAATTCACGCATGAAAACGGCCCGTTTTTAATGTTATATTTGCAACAAAGCCCACTCTCTCAGTAAAAATTATTCCCCATCATCCACTGAACCATCAGCATATCGAATGACTTCATCAATAGTGGTCAATCCTCTCTTAATTTGTTGCCAACCGCTACCCTGCAAAGTGCTCATACCCTCCTGTAAAGCGATTTCACGGATATCAGGAGCTGAGGCACTTTTAATTACTAAGCTATGGATATCATCACTCATCCTCATAAGTTCAAAGATACCAACGCGTCCGCGGTAGCCAAGGTTTTGACATTTGGGACAACCCTGTGCATCTCGGACTTTTTCCAGGTAAGCTTTTTCTTCAGGCTTAATCTCCAACAAAGATAATGAAGCAAGCAAATCTTTTTCACTCATCTTTGTGGGAATACAGCATTCCTGACATAGCCTGCGAACTAGTCGTTGGGCGATGACCATTTCAACTGAAGATGCAATCAAGAAAGGCTCAATTTCCATATCAATAAGCCTGGTAATTGCCCCAGGAGCGTCATTTGTATGCAAGGTGCTGAGAACTAGGTGACCGGTTAAGGATGCACGTATTGCAATATCTGCCGTTTCCCGGTCTCGTATTTCCCCTACCATGATGACATCAGGGTCTTGTCGAAGAATCTCTCGGAGGGCACTGGCAAAGTTAAAACCAATTTCGGAATTTACCTGTGTTTGATTTATACCTGCAACCTCGTATTCCACTGGGTCCTCAACCGTCATAATTCGCCTTTCAGGCTTATGAATCTTGCGAATAAATGCCGTAAGCGAAGTAGATTTACCGGATCCTGTGGGTCCAGTAACTAAGACGATTCCATGTGGTTTTTCTAAAATTGAAACGATGTTTTTCTCATCCTTGGGAAGAAGACCAAGTTCAGGCATAGAAAGAGGTTGAGATTTTTCATTGAGCAATCTNAAGCTTATACTTTCCCCATACAGCGTGGGAAGAGTGGAAACCCGAATATCCAAATCACTCTGACCATAAGAAAAGGTTATTCGGCCCCCCTGTGGTCTTCTTTTTTCGGAAATATTAATTCCCGCCATAATTTTAATTCTTGAAATGATCGCATCCTGGAAACTTCTTAAATTGTCAGGCACACGCACCGGAACTAATTGGCCATCAATACGATAGCGAATCTGCAGGGTATCTTTATGAGGCTCGAAATGGATATCAGTGGCTCGATCAACAATGGCCTTCTGTACAACTTCATTTACGAAACGAATAATTGCCGCATTTTGATCCTCAAGATCATCTTGGGCTTCCTCTTCACTATCTGCATCTAAATCAGATTCATCAAGACTATCAGATCCGATACCAAAGTTTTCAGTGATGGCACCCGTCACTTTCTCAGGGAGACCAAGATACCAAATCGGTTTTTTTCCCGATACAGCAAACACCCAACGGCTCATTCTATCTGTCGGTGGCCAAACCGTAAGGAGATGAATTTTACCATCATCTTGCCCCATACTCACTTTTTTTTCTAGATTCTGCTGATGAACCAAACTGCACTCCTTTAGGGTTTTAATGAGCTCTTCGGCAGAGCAGGGTTTGGTCAGAATCTTAAAAACATTACCGGAGTTCAATGCCTCCTTCGCGACATCGAAATCCGAGTGACCTGTAATCAGAACGCTGACAATATTTGAATCAATCTTGTTAATTTCTCCAAGCATTTTAGATCCATCCATGCCGGGCATTCTCATATCTGAAAGCACAACCGAAAAACCTCCCACCTTTTTAAATATTTCGATACCACTTTCCCCACTCTTTGCGACATGAAGATCGAAATCTTTTCTTAGATTAAGTTGGTATCCCCGAAGAATAGATTCCTCGTCATCCACGCATAGAACCTTTATTTTATCTTCATGCAAAGGAGATTGGTCTGGCTCTATCGGTAAACTGCTAAAAGCATGGATAAGCCGGAGAGGAAAGTTACGGGTGGGATTCTCAGGTAAATTAAAGTCATCGAGCAAAGGATATTTTTTCCTATCTGAAATCGATTGCATCGTATGCTCAATACTCATGGAAACCTTTGCGGAGAGTAGCCGGGCTCTCTCCTCAAGTGGAGCATTCTGAATATTTAAACGATCTAGGTCCGATAAATCAGGCCACCAATCAAAATGTAAATCAGAGTTTTGATCTACCAAATCAAGTTTACTCGGATTTTCTCTGGAATCTTCTAATTTATCATGAGCACCCCGATTTGATTCGTGGCTCAAGTCCTTTATTTCCTCCGTACCAAGCTTTTCAATTTGATTTTGATTCTTTCGATCTTCATCAATGTTTGAAGGATTCTCATTACTCACAACCTCGACAATTCCTACATTTTGCGGTTTTTGTGTCNCCTTCGTGTAATCCATATCTAAGCCTAAGCCTTTTTTATCGTCTTCAAGCTGTGCTTTAGAATCTCTTTTTGGTTTGACCTGATTACTTCGCGAAGTAATTGCATCCACACTTGTTTTATCTTCTTCCACATCGTGCTTTTCTTTCCAAGGAAGGGATTGTTCTCTGGATTGCTTCTTTGTCGATAAACTTCGAAAGTTTGGATGAGCAAATTTGGCAATGATTTTGGTTTTTAATAAAGCATTAAATAATTTAGAATCAGATTTAGCCTTTTTAGACACCTTTCCGTCTTTCCCTGTAGAGTCACTCATCTAAAGTTTCTGCTTTTACGGGTTCTGGTCTGGTCCAATACATAACAAAAATCGAAATGATATTATTTCTTTGGAGTGGGAAGAGGGTTTCGAGGAGGAATCGTGATCGTCCTTCCCCCCGAGGTTACAATTCTCCTCGGTGCATTGGCATTCGGAACCGTAGGTTTTGAAGGGGGTTTAGGTTTCTTNACCGGCATCGAACTGGGTACGGAGAGAACCTTACCATCAGATTTTTTTAAACTTAGGGTAATCCCTCCTTTCATTTTAAGAATTTCTGTATCAGGGTTAAAACTTTCGACTTCCACCTTACCATCGTCGAAAGACTCACCTTTTTGCAACCATACTCCTTTATTTTTTGCTTTATCGAATAAAGAAAAATACCACTCTCCTTTAAATTTGAAAAAACCTCTAAGTTCAATGTTAGTATTTTGAGGTCTAGGCGGAGGAGGGGGAGGAGCCGGTCTCTGCACCACTACGGGTTTTGGCTTTTGTGAACCGGGCCTCAAAAAAGGATTCTGGGCAAACACAGAATAACCGCTGACCATTAAACTGAGGATGGTAAGTGACCGATACATTTTTACTTTAAATATCATAATCAAAGCTCAGGCCTGTCAGATGGTAAATCCTTGAGCGAGGAAACACCCTTTCTNTTANNNTCAAGATCAGGCATTCCGAGGATTCGTCCCGATGGGGAACTAAATTTGGGTGCGTAATTTGCATCGATACGTTTATCGATTGCCCGAGTGTTTTTGTCAGAATCATCAAAACCGGGTTTCATAATGGTAGGGCGAAGAAAAATCATTAATTCAGTGGGGGTATATTTGACTGTTTTGGGACTGAAAAATCTCTTCCCTAAGTAAGGAATTCCGCTAAGCAAATTATATTTTGATTCAGTCGAATCCACCTGCACTTCCTGCAAACCACCCAAAACAATAATTTCTCCATCTTTGATTGTAATCAGGGTTTTCGCTTCTCGGATTTTCTTGGCCGGCAAAGACTGATCCTGAAAAGTATTACTTTTTGTCTCGTCAAACTTCTCAGCCTTAACCTCCACCTCCATAAATATGGAACCTCGGGAAGTGACTGTCCCATTCTCATCCACCAAAGGTAAACCAATTTTGGGTTTTTTGATTTGTAACTCAGTTTTTGCNGTAATTTGATCGCGCTGCCCAGTATTTGAACCTTGCGTGGTATTGGTATTCCCATAATAGGTGGGTACNATTATATTTCTCTCGTCCTCAATTTTAATATGCACCTCCGGTGCGTTGTGAGAAACCATCAAAGATGGGGTCGAGAAAATGCGCACATCATTTCGCTCTTTGGAAAGGGCAAAGATCGTATCCCATGCAACCGCTGATAATTTCCAACTATCCATTTGGAAAGACGCACGGGTATCAAGAAAAGGTATGCCCACGCTACCTTCTACCACATCAGTAAGCATTTTCTTACTTGTGGATGTGGTTGTCTGACTTCCATCTGGGTTGGTCACAGTAGTTGTCACATCAGCCTGATTTTGGGGTTCCCCAAATAAAGAATCACCAGCTGCAGGCGAACGGGCATCCTTGGTCCATCGCAAACCACTAAACAAACTGTCAATGCCCCGCTGGTTCTGCTCGGTCAAATCAACCATAACAAAAATTGTATCAATGCGGGCAAGTGGTAAAGGTTGGTCAAGGGATTCGATCATTCTCCCAATTTCATCAATATCTGCTTTGGTGCCATAGACTAGGATTGCATTACTTCTTTCATCTGAAGAAATCGTGATGAAATCGCTAAATTCGTGGGCACCATCAGAACCTCCTTCACTGGAGGGAGAACTCGAGGCGGCTGCGGCCGGAGCCTTTGCTGAAGCATTCGTTGGAGTCGTAGCTCGTGGGGTTGTTTTCCGACCCTGTACCTGTTGTTTTATCCGCTGCTGATTTTTGATGACTTCATCCAAAATAGACTGAATGTCTTTTGATTCTGCATGTTGCAACTTAAAGAGATTACTTGTTGTCTTCATTTTGAGGGGTGCATCAAAGGTTTCCAAAATAAAGGTCAAGGTTTCTCTGTTTTCTTTTCGTGTAACAATAAAAAGTTTTCCTGTTCTCTCATCAGAATCAACTTGAGTGGTGCCTCCAAGGAATGACTTCAAACTCCCATCAATCATAGATTTGAGCTTACTTTCCAACTCTCGTGCACCTGCGTGTTTGGTTTCCCAGACAAAAAACTCTGTACCCAAGTCCTCTTTATTTATGGGTCGATCGAGAGTAAGTAAGATTTTTTCCATTCTTTGAAGATTAAGCAGGGAATCAGTGACAAGAATACTGTTTGCTTTTTCAAAAACAAGAAGACTGCCCACATTGGGCGTTGAAAATGGATTAAGTTGTTCCCTTACCTCAAGTGCCGGGGCATATTGTAAGTAAAACATCTTAAAATATATCCTTTGGCTAGGCTTCAGGTCTGATGCCGGGCCTTCCAGCCAAATAGGAACATGTACATTCATGTTTGTGGCCGGAACTGCCTTAAAGAATTTGCTATCGATCTTGGTTATACCGATACCGTTCATGGCCAGCAAACTCTCGAGAGCACTTAAAGTCTCTCTTTTTGTCAGCACCTCCATGCTGTCAAAAGTAATTTTAACAGCAGGTAAATTCTGAGGGCGTAGAATATATCGTCCGGTAATAAGTTGTATCATATCCAAAATCATATTCGTATCCTGATCTCTCAGCCTCAAGCGCTCCATGGGTTCATCGAGTCCTTCGATCAGGGCCAGTTCTTCCGGATCAGACAACAGGCTCCCAGTAAAAGAAATAGAGTCTTGATCAGTAGCAGAATCCAGAACGGTAGACTCTGGGCGAAGTTCGCTTCCAGGAGAAAGATCAGCAGGTAAAGGCAAAGAGTCTGCCGGAACTTGAGCAAAAGTATGAAAGCTCAAACTCGTAAAGACGCTGAGTAGGCAAATTATCTTGGTTTTCATTGTTTATTAAATTCTACGGAACTAACTTCAAAGACCGCATCAAAAGTGGTTGGATCGTAGGGGCGGTTTTTGGGGGGATAGTTGGGTTCAATTTTTACTTCGCTCAAAAACATGTAGGGGCTTTCCTGCCTGATCAAGGCTGCATACTCATTCACATCTTCATAACTTGCACGCTTAAAAGTAATCCGTACCCGGTGTTGCTTGTATCTCTCACGTTCATCNGTGGTGAGTTCGCGGTAGTCTCGTTGTGGAAAAACTTGATCAGCTAACCTAGACGCCAAATTGCTTAGTTGATTCTTATCGTAGCTTTTATTTTGTTGCTCAATTTTCTGTTTTTCCAAAGCCGCATCAATCACCGGTTTCAAACCAATCACCATTTCATGACCTCTAATTTCTTCTGATGCCAAGTCCCAATCCTGCCATAATACCATGCCCACTTGAAACAGCTTGACTATACATAAACTAAAAACCACCCATAATGAAATCACCAGCAGAGTTTGCTCCCTGCTATTGAGACGGAAAAATAACTTTTCAAAAATTTTCATCCTGAAATATTCGACCCAACCTCCTTACCGGAATTTACAGGTTTGGTCTCCGCCTTTTCTTTAAGTTCGATATCGAACTCGAAAGTGGTCTTTCCTGTTTGACTCTTGATTTCCCGACGCTCTTTGCCTCCCCTGCCCCTTTGCAAACTCGCTACTTTGCTTTTCTCCAAGTTTTCAAGAAAGGTGTTGATTGCCTCCACATTTTTTCCCTCTCCCTCCAGTTCGATTTCATTACGGCTTTTGAAATGAGCAAATGTAAACCAGACATTGAGATCTTCAGGTGCACCTCCCAAGTGTGCGTACAACCGTCCGATTGCCCCGAATGGGTCAATCCCACCCAGTTTGTTTTGCCGAAGTTTTTCAAGAAGCTTTTGTGATTCAATAACCAAAGGTACTTCCATGGCCATATCATTAGCCAATGTCTGCTTATCTTCAAGCTTTACACCCATAATCTTTAAACCCAAAAATAGAACCAGAATTGCCGCCATACTTAGCGTCCACCCCAAGGTGGCTTTCCATCTTTTCCGTCCCTGCCTTCTTCTCTTGATCTCACTGTTCTTAAAATCATTAGCCCGAATATCAACTGTCCATAACTTATCGCCAGAAATTTTTACATTTTGATCAATTTCAAGGTTAGGGTTTTGCCCGTCCAGCCATTCGTGCTCAAAAAGAAAGTNCCCNTCTTTAAGACGCTCAACTTCACCTGCTACCAATATATCGGAAAAAACCTCATGGTTGCCAATCTTCACTAATGACAATAATTTACCCCTGGCAATTTTCAAGGAGTCAGCCTCTTCGGGATCAAATGGCATCGAGAAAATTTGATCAGGCACTTGAGAATCNGAATTATAAACGACTACGCTGAGAGTTTCTCCCTCTTTCAAAAATATAATTGTGGGTTCAGCAAAGTTTTTACCGAACAAAGATACGAAGGATGGGAAAACTCTCCGAAAGATTTCCATATTTTGCCAACCTAATTGCCTAAGTTTAATCAGCGGACATGCAAATATGAGAACCTTTCCTTCTTCAATGCCACCGAAATAGCCCCATGCAAGTTGTTCCTCTGGATATGGAGAAAATGAACCATCACCGAGAATTTCCTGAATAAAGGAAGTTATGATTTGATTGGGATTTTCCTCCTCTGACAAAGCAAGACTTGATGGTAAAGCAATGGTCTCGCAGAAAAAATATTCACCTGGGATTCTCAGTGTAAAATCACTGAGTTCAGCCAAAGGGACGGCAAGGTCGTTATTTTCGTTATCGGACATTGTAGAGTGCAAGAACTAAAACCACTTCAAAATTTATACAAATTCATCAAAGGCAGGCTTTTAATGTACTTCTATTCATGGTATCAGTCGATTAAATTTTCATTTTCTCGCAGGGCGAGAATACGAAAAGGATATTGAATTTTCTGATTTCTTGGACTTCGAGGTTTTTCCGCATTCTTTTGGCCCGGAATGGGTCTGACAGGTTTTCGACCACCAGAACTCATTTCATTCAATAAAATCGCATGTAATTGAAAATTAGACTTTCCTCGATTTACATTAATTTCTAAACGGAAAATTTTCGCACTCTTATCTATTTTCAAGCCTCTCTTATTAGCTAATTCCTCGACAAGTTTATAATATCTCTGTCTTTCCGATTTAGAGTCCGCATTTCGTGATTCATTCAAGTCTTCGAATGCGCTCTCATCATCACCAGCNAGAAAACGCAGCAANAACTCCGATGCCCCNTCCGGATTAAANCCNCCTTCATTAAAAAAGGAAAATGTTCTCTTAAAATTCGCCAGGTGCATGGTTTCGTTCCCAAGTTCGTCAAAAAATATACCCGAATTCTCCTCNTCATTCCTATCATAGGCAAATCCCCTGATCATCCGAAACTCATCAAAGCTTTCCACTTTTCTTCCCGGAGTCCAATAGGGCGGATCGAGATCTTCATAGTAATCATTTTCTGCCCCCTCATCCCGGTCCTCATCGTCTTTATCTTGCCAATCCATTAATGAATCCACAAATATTTCACCATCATCTTCATTGATTAANGAATCTTCTCCTGCTTGCATAAAAGCGAAGAGCCCCCCAAGATCCTTTTCTTTAATCTCATGGAAAGGAATTTTACCTGATTCGTCGAGTAATTGCACCGACCATTTGATAGGAGAATTCATTTTTTCATCTTCACCGGATGAGGCAATATCAGATGGGGTTAGCTCTGCATAAGCCAAGGGATTCCCCCACCCCATGGCGGGATCATCCAGTTTACCCAAAATCATGCGAAATTCATTCAAGACTCCAACGGTTAAATCCAAAGCGGAATAAGCATAAGTTCTCAAATCATCTCTTTTATGAAATTGGCTCACATGCCTCAACTCCTGGGTGGTTTCTTTCATCAACCGAAGAGAAAGCACCGATAAAAGAACAATCAAAGCAAGAACGAACACCAGGATGGAACCCCTTGTTTGATTCCTTTTTTTCTTCATTTAGGTTCCTCTTCGATACCGGTTGGAGCAAGATTCTCAACCGCCAGAGAAATCGTTCGCTCAAGGTCTTCATCATCCCAGCGAAATACAAGTTTTACAAATGCAGGAATCCGGTAACCATCCGTTTTTTCACTCTCTTCAAGTTCATTTTTAATTTCCCATTCTTTAATATCATCAGGAGCAGCATCTTCTTCCCCATAGTAACAATAATATATCTCTTCACAAAAGGGGCTCACAAGGGTTTTACGCAGCTCATCTTCATCTTCAGGTTCCATCCTTCCCTGATCGTTTTTTTCCAGTTCCTGAAGCTCGGAAAACCATAAAATGCTCAAACCATCCTGCTCATCAGGATATAAGTAACCATGCACCCGGTTAGCTGAACCATAAGGGCTGAAAAACAGTGGAGGGGCTTCCCGTAAATAAAAATGAATTAAAGGATCTTCAGCATCTGAAAAACCTACTGGGTATTGAAGATCAACTCTTTGATCTTTGGGCAAGGCAAAGGAGGATACACTTGCCTCCTCCAACACCGCAGTCAGAAAATGCGAAACTCCGTTGACATGGGCATCAAAAGCATCACGCGTCGCAGGTCGGTTGGCCCAAGCCTGAGATATCGTGACCAGAAGTGCGGTGGCGGCGATCAGCACAAGACCGCCAATAGATAGAGCAAGCAGCACTTCCACGAGCGAAAAACCTNTCTTGAACAAAAACTTCAATTCCGGTTCCTCTCATCCTGAATTTCACGAATTTTGTCTCTTTTATCCTCAACCAAACGATTACGATCGGTTGAAAAATCCCCATGTCCACCCCACTTGGGACGAAACATCAACATAGTGTAAGTGCGCTCTCCAGGTTCCACTCCCAGTTCATCATTTCCATCATATTCCAGCAGGAGACGTACTTTGAATAAATCAATGATTTCCGTCATTTCTATTTCAGTCTCCCAGCGGATTTCACCCATGCTGATTGTAGGTAAATCTCCACCTTCCTCCATTTTTTCGTATTCAGTTTCCCGGAAAATTTCACTGCGGGCCCATAAGAGATCCTGCTCCAATTCCCTTGTGTCTTTCATTACCCGAATAGTACGGGAAGCAATAAAAGCCCCATCCACAAGATAAACCGCGGACAAACCAAAAATCGCCAACGCTATCAGAACCTCAATCAGCATAAAGCCTCTCTGTTTCAGATCACTCATTCGTCAGCATCGGCAAGAACATAGCCTGAAAAAGGNTCAAATTTCGTGGTCGTGCTGTCTCCACGGAAAGAAATAGTTACTTCGAACGGTTGGCTACAACCGGAATGAAAACCTACCCGTTCAAGCTCAAGCTGACTTTCTGTAAACTCTGTGGCTCCTCCTGCCTCCCCTGTCTCCGGCCCAATCGCAGAAAAAAGAACCTCCGGAACAAGTTCTTCATCTTCGAGNATNTCCTCATCCAATTTTGAATAAACTTTGTGCTCGGCCAAAATGACCCCCTCCGAGTCAGTCACCACAAACATCACTTTATCCTCTACATAACTCAAATAACTCTTTCTTTTTCTTTCGCTGGAAAAATAAACTGCATCCAGGGCTGCACGTTTGAGCACCCGCTCAGGTGGCTCATAGTTCGATCCGCTGATAAATGCACCTGCATTGCCTGCTACCACTCCCATCAATACGCCAATTAATGCGAGTACGAGAAGTACCTCAAGTAAGCTAAANGCTAGTAAGGCACGATCCCGTTTTGAATGAATCAAATCAATTTCCTGAATCCCAATTCCCGATGAGCTTCCCATCAGGAGCTGTAGTGGATAAGTCAAAACTCCCGGAATTTCGAGTCCCGGGATATTGATAGACATAGGGTTTTCCCCATGGATCGTTGAGATCCGATGTTCTTTTGACAAAAGGAGGAACTCCATTCGGGGGAGTTTTTAAATCATTAAGACTTTTGGGGTATTCTCCCACCATGGCGAAATAACTGGTCACATAAGCTTCTCCAGTACTATTCACCCAGGTTTGGGCGGCCTTAACCTTTCCCCCTCCAAAAATTTCGCCCAAGTTGGACATGGCAAGACCAGCCACAATCCCAATCAGAGCCAAAACAATTAGGATTTCTACCAGGGTAAAACCTTTTTTAGCAAGGCGTGATTTGTTTTTAAATACTTCGGAATTAGGATTTTTCATAAGGTTTTTGCAGATGAAATTCAAAACTATCAAACCTAGTATAATTCAATCAACTAGAAATAGCTATTTCGATGAGCTTTGATCTTGCCTCAAAGTATCGAAATGTTCAATAAAGTATTGTGACTTTACCTGATTACTTACCTGTTTTATTACAAATCCTGCTCGCAGTAGGTATGGGNGTGGGNATTTTNGTGGCGAGTCATATTTTCGGGCAAAAAGCCCGCCACAGTAAGATTAAAGACTCCCCCTATGAATGCGGACTAGCGGCGGAAGNGGGTGGGGAAACACGATATTCGGTGAAGTTCTACATCACCGCCATGCTCTTCATTTTATTTGATATTGATGTGGTCTTTCTCATTCCATGGGTACTGACTCACCGGGACTTGGTGGCAGCCGGTATCCCCATTCTTGGTCCGATGATGTTTTTTACTTTCATTCTCGTTATCGGATTGATCTACGAACTTAAAAGCGGTGCCCTTAAGTGGGAAGAGTAATTTATTTGCCTATCNTTCAACGGGAAACACCTGCTTCCTCATGATATCACCTTGAATAAATCATGAGGATCGACCGCTACATATCCAANTCTCGAATAATCGATCTCTCCTCTCGTGATTTAAAATCCGCCTACTCTGAACTGCTAGATACCTTTGGCACCCAGCTAGCCNCCCCCGCCAGTCGAAAAAAAGTCCTCAAAGAATTAGTCGTTCGCGAAAAATCGTTGACCAGTTACATCGGGGAGGGCGTAGCTTTGCCTCATGCACGAGTCTCGATGAAACGCCCCTACGCTCTCGCCGTTGGCAGGTGCCCCGCCGGCTTGACCTTTGAAGGAAGAGACAGTTATGAGGATATTCGGTTTGTATTCCTGCTCTTGGCCAATGAAAAGGCCCAAAATTATCTCTCTTTTCTCGCAGCCCTGGCCCGCTCTTTTCAGGACAGTGCCATCATGGATCAGCTATGGATGGCACGGGATAAAAATGAATTCAAAAGTGCCGTTCGTAATGCTTTTGCGGATACCGATGACCGCCCCGCCCGTCGGCGCACCAAATTCAATAAATTACTTACGGATGAAGCGGCCAAAATAGCCAAAGCCGCCGATTGCTCAACTATCCTTGTTTTTACNGATGTATTTCCTCCCACCCTAGCTCCTCGTATGACTTTCCCGAATTTTAAGGTCGTACTCGCGGGTGAAGGAGTATCCGATGAAGACCGGGCTCACCACCGGGCCGATGCCACACTGGCCGTCCGTGCTCTTTCCCGTTCCCGCCTCTCACAGCTACGGGCAGCCATTCTACTCGGGTTGACCAGAGAAATCTTCGGGTTTCAGGACCGCGTCTGCTGTATTGGTGGCATCCCCGACAGCGGACAATTGGATACGGTTCTGGTCGTCGATGTGGATGAGGAATTTGAATCGGTCATTGGACAGGGTGACGAAATGTTACCTTCCGATGTGGCTGCTGAATCCCTTGAACGCTTAACCGCGATTGCGACCGATCTGGCGACCGCCGGGCGCGAAGGAAAGTCCATCGGGGCCATGTTTGTATTAGGCGACCATACTGAAGTCATCAAACGCTCCAAGCAGCTCATTCTTAATCCATTTTACGGATATGCGGAGGAAGACCGGAATATTCTCAACCCCTTTATGGATGAGACCATCAAAGAACTTGCCTTAATTGATGGCGCTTTCATCGTGCAGGGAAATGGAGTGGTTGAATCGGCGGGGTGCCTCATTCAGGCAAAAGCCGATGAAATTGATTTGCCCGGGGGAATGGGCACGCGGCATGCCGCCGCAGCTGCCATCACCCAGGCTACGGATTCGCTTGCCCTCGTAGTTTCCAGTTCCGGTCAGGTAACCTATTTCCGGAAAGGCCGCATGTTTACACTCTTTGATAAATCCGAAGGCCGGTCCTTGTGATCATCGTATGCCCCCCAATTCCAGCCATTCACTCCCAAGGCTCGGTTTTTTCGGTGGCAGTTTTGATCCCATGCATCAGGGTCATCTTTCGGTTGCTTTGGCTACAATTGAAAAATTCTCCCTTCAGAAAGTTCTGCTCTGCCCGGCATTTTTTGCTCCTTTGCGTGAGAAAAGACCGGTTTTCTCAGCAGATCACCGGCTCGCCATGGTCGAAAGCGTTACCAAAACTCACCAAGCACTCCTCTCTTTTGATCATGAAATACGAGCTGAGAAAACTTGTTTCACTTACGAGACATTACAAATGGTCCAAGCAAATTATCCAAAGCATAAAATTCATCTCATGCTGGGAGATGATCAATTCTACAAGTTTGACCAGTGGAAATTCCATCGTCAAATCCTTGAAGAATTTTCCATCATTGTCTTTGAAAGAAACCAGGTGAAAAAGAGTCAAATTTCCAAAACACAGTTTTTAGCCTCTGCAATTCACTTTCTGGATAATCCCATATTTCCTCAATCCTCCACAGAAATCCGTGATCGCATACAACAAGGCCTTAATATATCACATCTTATTCCACCCCCCGTCCTTACTTACATGAAAAACAACCGGCTTCTTGATTCTGATCTCTTATGAGCACCGTGCTTCCCGAAACCAAGTCTGAACTTAGGCAAAACCTGCACCTTGCCTGTGAAGCCCTGCTCGATAAAAAAGCCGAAGATCTGAAACTTCTATATTTTGGAGATAAATCACCCCTGACTGACTGCTTTATCATCGCCACAGGTACTTCCAACCCCCACCTCAAAGCCCTGAGAAACAACCTCGAAGTTGTGCTTAAGGAAAATAAGATTGAAACTCTCTCTAAGGACCGTTTTCACCCCGGAGGGTGGCTCGTTCTCGATGCGATTGACTTTGTGATTCATCTATTCTCCAAAGAACAGCGTGAAAACTATGCACTCGAACATCTTTGGAAAGATGCAAAGCAACTGACTCCCGAAGATCTCTAAGAATTCTGACTCCAGTCACAAGCTTCGGATTGACCTTTCCAGAATTCTTTCAAATTCTTACCAAGGTTTTCAGGGATTGGCTCATTCCTTCCCAAACCATCATCATAATCCTTACAGCCCATTGATATGACTACTAGACGTTCCTTCCTCAAACAGGCATCGCTTGCCTCTGCTCCTTTTATTCTACCCTCCCACATTTGGGCGGCCAAAGGAGATGCTTCTCCCAATAACCGGATCAATATTGCGATCATCGGGCCAGGTAAAATGGGCCGTGGCCACGCTAATTTTCTTGTACGTAATCCACGTGCCCAACTTACTGGATTTGCTGAGATTGCGGATGTGCGCACCAAGCACACCAAAGATCTGATTGAGAAGCACTACTCCAAAAATACGCCGGGTGATAATTGGAAGGGTTTAAAAATAACCAAAAACTACCTGGAACTCCTTGAAGACAAGGCTCTCGACGCCGTGCTCATCGCCACCCCCGATCATTGGCATGGTGAAGCCACCATCCAGGCGGCCCGTGCCAAAAAACATGTTTACTGTGAAAAACCGATCTCCCTGACTATTCAGGAAGGACGGGCCATGGCCAATGCCGTCAAGGAGAACAACATCGTCTTCCAGACCGGTAGTCAGCAACGCACTCAATACGGCGGGAAATTCCGCCGCACCGTGGAAATGATTCGGAGCGGGGCGATTGGAGAATTGAAAAAAATTCGCGTTTGTGTGGGTGGTCCACCCAAGCCCTGTGATCTTCCCACCGAGCCGATCCCTGAAGGAATCGACTGGGAGGCCTGGCTCGGGCCAGCCCCAATGCGTGGATTTAACAAGATTCTTTGCCCCGATGATGTTCATAACCACTTCCCTGCCTGGCGTCGTTATCGGGAATACTGCAACGGCCAACTTGCCGACATGGGAGCCCATCATTTTGATATCGGACAATGGGCCATGGATGCCGACAACACCGGACCCGTCAAAATCATCCCTCCCAAGGAAGGGGATCGCGACCTGAAAATGATCTATGCCAATGGCGTGGAAGTTGTCCACGGAAACACACCGGACTGGCGTGGAGGCACCATCTTTTATGGTACGGAAGGAACCATCTGGGTGGACCGTGGGCCCTGGAAATCGGACCCTGAAAATTTAATCAAGGACTACAAGGCAACGGTCAGCCTACGTCAGCCCAAAAATCATCATGATGACTGGCTCGACTGTATCCACAACGGGGAACTCCCCATGGCTCATGTGGAAGCCGGTCATCGTACCGCCACCCTGTGTCAGTTATGCAATATCGGATATGAACTACGCCGCGAACTTACCTGGGATCCTAAGAAGGAAGTATTTGTCGGAGACGACGAGGCCAACAAGCTCACCGATCGCAAACGCCGCAAAAAGTGGTATCGCGTGTAATTTTAAATTAGACTTCCGTCTAGCGAATGTGCTCTGTGACAGGAGTTCAGTAGTGAAGCTCTCAGTATTTTTCATAATTTTGAGCTATCTTTTTTTTGAAGAAGATGAAAATCAGTATTCCTGACAAAGCAAAAAGGAAATAATGGACACCTTCATTTTTAACGCTAAATGAGATCACAAGGGTCACAAAAGCAGAAAAGATAAAATACTTTCCGCTTTTGTCATTTTTATAGTCTTTCCTCAATCTTTTAAAAAAGGGAATAAAGTCTTTCCTCAATTTTTTAAAAAAGGGAAAAAGGAGGTAAAGACCTACACAGAAAGAAATAAAACTGAATATGTGATTGTCACTCATATATCCAACAAAACTGCTAAACATTGCAAGTAACCCCCCAAAAAAGCGGTAAATATGCCTAACAATTTCCTGCCCTCGCTCATAATCAGATTTCTTTTTCTCTGAGGTGGGTGAATCTTCTCTATCTTTACTTTTTTTATCCAGCAGCTTTCCTGAATAATTTGCACCGAAAACCTTTGGTTTTAGATGTACCGCTTCGGTTAAAAGATTCAGAAGCATAAATCTTTCCCATTCAAGATCCTCATTCAATGAGTTAGCATCCTTCTCATTACTTTTTAGATTTTGGGAAGAATTGCCATCATCCTTCAAATTTTCTGTAACTACTGGCTCAGGATTTGATAACTCTGACTCACCATCTTCAAAATATTGGCCAAAAACTGCCCGCTGATAAAGTTTGTCGAATTGAAGTACTTTTACGAGGAAGTTAAATTCGTCCCCTTTTTCAAGCCCAGTTACCCATTCGTTTTTATCTTTAGAACAAAGAATAGAACACTCTAATTCAGTGCCTACAATTTTCGCCAGTATGGTTTTGCCTCCTTTATAAATTTCTCCCAGGCGAGTTGAATAAGTTGTATTCGCCTCGATCAGGCAAAATGACAATTCTTCTAATGCCCCAATGTATGGCTGGAACAGTTTATCCGCATCCGAACTTAGCTTTCGGTTGATTTTAAGATCACTTAG
>NHCX01000007.1 GCA_002168015.1 Verrucomicrobia bacterium TMED44 | reverse complement strand
GCAATAGAGCAACTTACCATCTGTGGTGGGAGATGCAGAAGCGTAGTTATTATCCCGGTGAGTACCCTCATGTGGAATTAAGCGGGTAGCCTCCCTTCTCCATAACTCTTTACCATTTTTACGATCCAGACAAATAACAAGAAATTTAAACTCAGTATTCGGATGAGTGATATCAAAGACTCTCTTGGGTTGATCTTCCGGACGAGGCAGGGAAGGATCCACATTCCCCGTATCAATCACTGACAAAAGAAAGATTTTATCCTTCCAAATAATGGGAGTAGATGCCCCTGCCCCATCAATTGGCACTTTCCATCGGATATTTTTTTTCTCGCTCCAATGGGTGGGTGGTTTCGCCGAAAGCACGACTCCGTTTGCACTGGGTCCACGAAACTTATTCCATGAATCGGGGATGCTAGCTTCACTACTAAAAGCAAAAGTGAATGTATGAACCAAAAGAAAAGTAAATATGAGTTTCATGGTTAGTGGATCCCTATTTGTATGCTACCCGTGACTGCGAAAAGTTATGGATTAACTGGTTGAGAATCAGGGGCGTTTTTCTTTGGAAGCTTCGCATTGAACCCACCCTTGAGAACTTTTTGCATGCGCGGACGCGCCTTACGAATTTCCTCGAGATCAACCTTGTTCGTGGTCAAACCGTTCAAAAGGCCATAAAAGCCAGCCAATTCATCACTCCATTCTCCTGAAACCACATCTATGGGTGTCTCTTTTCTGTTATTAAGAATATTTAGATTGGCTCCCTTGGAGAGTATGAGATTTACAATTTCGAAGCGTCCCATAAATGCAGCGACATGGAGGGGTGTATTGCCATCACTGTTTTTGGCCATCTGTCTGGCCCCTTTCTGTAGGAGAAAACGAAAAATTTCGAGGCGGCCATGAAAGGCGGCTGTGCTCAAGGGAGTCCCCCCGTCCCCTGCTCTTTCATTGACATCAGTTCCTGATTTAACCAAACGCTTAATTCTAGATAAATTCCCCGTTGCAATCGCCTCGCTTAGATCCGGACCCGTGTCTTCAACTTTGACCTGCTTGTCCGAGACATGAAAAATAAAGTCATTGGTGAACAAGCCATCAGGATTTTGTAACTGAACAAAATGCATTCCCTCGGGAGGAAGATTCGCCAGCTCAATCTCAACCCGTTCATTATCGCTTAATCTTACCGAACCCTTCGCTTTTCTTCCATTTACGATGACGGAAGCTCCCTCCTTTAGATGCCGGCCACTCACCACCATGGTCTTCTTCTGTTTGGACAGGACTGGGAACTTCTGGGCTCCNCGTTGTTTCTCAATCGGGCCTTCGGCCCAGATGCCGGGCTGCGGGTTGTCGAAATCAGCGTTCTTNCCATGCCTCCCGGTAAAAGTNCCGACNAANNGGTTCGCATTNGCCAGTTCAAAAAGCCGATCACGTGAAAAAGCCTTTCGCTGTCCTGCAGTCTCGATGTAACTCCCCCCATTCAGGGTTGAATCGTATTGNAGGATGACGGGACGCAGGTTCGCAATTTGCCGNCTTCCCTTCCCTNCCTCGANGATCAAGCCNTCCACTTGCANCACGATTGCANCCTCNGAAGATGAAAGTTCGAGAGCATCAAGCAGATCATTGGATAAGNNATCTTCAGTATTGGTTGAATTGATGGTGACCTGCCGGCCCAAGGAACCGGAAAATCCGGTCGAGCCTTCCAGTACCATTTCCCAAACAGGATCAAAGCGACTCCTGCCACCCCATGAAAATCGCCACATTTCACGCTCAGGAATACCCTCCTCCGCCACCCGACGATAAAAGGGAAAATCAATTATGTTAAGTCTTCCTTGGGGCAAAATCAGAAAACGGTCGTAGGCTCCTCGCCAAGTGGGAGTNTCCATACCGGAACCGGGTGTATTCGTACTGACCCAAAAAGGCATCCTGTGGCAGTCCCCGCAAACATTTGGCTTATTTTTTGTCGGGTCGTTGTCTCCAAGGATGTGAAAGAGCTCAAAGCCCTCCTCGGCCTTTGCACTAAGCTTGTTGTCATAGGCACGTCGCTGGGCAGGCGGGTAAGTCACGCCTAATAAAAATCTGGAGAGTGTCTCCCTCTCAGTCGATGACATTAAGCCTGCCTTCCCCTCATTGTTTACTGATTTGTCNCCATATTTCCTCATGGTTGTTGCCATACTTCCATCCACTAAATGACGGGGTGCACTGACCGGATCTTGCAAGTCAACATTGGGCTTTACCGCTTTTCTGACACTGGCACTATTGGTTCCACCGTAAGGATCACCGGGTATNCCATCCCAATGAAAGGGAGCCGTATCGCGCAAGCCTCTCACCGGCATNGTNGAACGGGGCATGATNTGGTTNCCTCCTGATACAATGGGTGTCTCCAAAACCCAAAGCAATTGGTCCGTATGACCATCAGGATGACAACTGGCACAGGAAAAGGACTTGGTGCTTGAAAAATCGGCATTATTGAAAGCAATCCGACCCGCCTTNAATTCAGGGTGGGTAGGATCTTCAAGCGGAATTGTTTGAATCAAGCGAAGATTGNTAGGGTCGGAAACATCGACTACCGAAACTGAATTTTGGACCGCATTCAAAACCCATGCCTTTGCAGNCTTACCCAAAGTNTCCTGCTCAAGGGTAATCCCGCGCGGAACAGCCTCAACTCCGACCCTGCTCAAAACTTCTCCNGAATTNGCATCCATGGAGAAAACCTTGTNGGAACCTGCNGCCGTTACAAATAAAGTCGAATCGTCNCCACTCAGGNTGATCGCAAAGGGNGTNGCTAAAGCCATACNTTCNGTNGGNTCTNCCGGTGGAAGNGGTTCCAANTTAAAATACTNAGGNTTNANAGCCTTTCCCTTCTCGAAGCGAACCCGGGTGACTTGGTTTAGAAAAGCCCGGTTACCCAGTTCCTTGAGCCCGTGCTTTTTGGTCCCTGCACGGCCGTTGACATCATTTCTAGCATCGGTCTGGGCAACGAAAACCGTACCCTCAGAGTCCACGGTTATTCCGTAAAGCAAAGTGCCAAGGGTATCGACGGTTTCGATAAGCTTGTCGGTTTTGACATCGAAAACGAACAAATCCCGATCGGGTACGCGGGGATGTTTTACGATATCGGTGACATGCCCAAGCGACAAAATGTTGTTATTGGCAATGGAGTGCTCATGGGCATTAAAGGTAACGAGTTTGCCATCGATCTTGTACCCGCCCGAAAGCTGGGTCTTATTGTTCGACTCGAAAGGAATGACATAAAGCCTGTCATTACGCACCATAATACCCCGGGGATCCTGAGCAGGAATCGGCAGGAATTTGATCACTTTTCGGGTAGCGACATCCACCACCGCGATTTTATTCTCCGATGATAAAGCAACATAAGCCTTCCTTTCATCAGCAAAGGCAATCCCCATCGGTTCGTCAAAACGGGTCGCCTTGGATTCCGGATCGATATCCTGAACGGTGGCTATGACATGCATGAAAGTGGGTTTCAAGTCATCAAGATCGATTACGCTTACCGTATCAGAAACGTGATTGGATACCCATAGTTCATGGCCATCGGGACGAATGGTCAGACTGACCGGATCTAGCCCGACGGGGATTCTTCTGAGGACACGACCCGACTTACTATCGAGAACATCAATCGTATCCGATGGAGTATTGGCGACGAAAACCTTACCTTGCGAAATTACAATCGGGGAAAAATGGGGACTCATGAAGGGAGGATGCCCGATTTCCCTCTGACCGTTCAGTGAGAAAACAAAAATCATGCATAAAAGCAGGTTAATGGAAATTGCTAATACCCTTTTCATGTATTCTTAAAATAGAAATATCTTATTAATACACTAAAGCTTTTTCTTAGGTTCTAAGTGAATTATTTTTTGTCTTTCCCGGTGTATTTACCATCGTCTTTTTGACTACGGGGCTCACGGTATCCAATGGTGATATATTTCTTCATTCTAGCGGCAATTTCAGGATGTTTGGAGGACAGATCGTTCTTTTCTTCAATATCCTTACTTAGATCATAAAGGTACAGATGACCGCCCTTACCGATCCCCTTCCATTTACCTGAACGCACTGCCCTTACCCCGTATTGCCAAAACATATATTCATGCTGCTTTTGCACCCCCTTATCTAGCAATGTGGGAAGAATGGAAATACCATCGATATCCTCGGGCACTTCAGTGGAAACACCACCAATCTCGGCAAAGGTGGGCATAACATCAGGAAAATACCAAGGGTGACTACTTACCCTGCCCGCTTTTATTTTATCAGGCCAGCGAACCACCATGGGGACCCGTATGCCACCCTCATTCAATGATCTCTTTTTTCCCTGCATAACCCCGGAGGAATTGTGGATCCCATCAAACCGCTTGGCCGCCCCATTATCGGAAGTAAAAAACATCAGNGTATTNTGATATATNCCAAGTTTCTTNAGGAGTGCAGNGATCTCTCCAACATGCCGGTCCATCATGGTATCCATGGCNGCGGCAACNCTCGCGTCNTNNGGCCANGGTTTGTCCTTATACATTTTCCATGCCGGTTCGTCCTCGGGAATCTGGTAAGCCGCATGGGGTGGNGTCCACGGGCAATAGAGAAAGAAAGGCTTATCTTTGTTATTTTTTATAAATTTGATGGTTTCATCGAAGATCGCGTGATGCGTATAGCGACCGTCTAACTCAACCTTTTTACTGTTTCGAAAAAGGTGGGTGTAATAAGTGTGTGCATGCCACTGGTTGTAATAACCATAAAAAAGATCAAATCCCTGCCGTTCGGCCGCTCCATCCTTGCCCTGATTCCCCAGTCCCCATTTACCGAATCCACCCGTTACATAACCTGCTTTTTTGAGGACTTCAGCCACGGTGATATCTTCCGGGAAAAGAGGGATTCCTCCGGAATTTCCGCGAACCGGGGTGTGCCCCTTGTGGTAACCGGTCATAAGGGTACTTCGCGCAGATGCACACACCGTGTCTCCAGAATAACAATCGGTAAAACGGATACCCTCCTGTGCCATACGATCGATGTTGGGAGTGCTGATCGTCTTACTTCCATAACAACCGAGATCATGATAACCCATGTCATCGACCATAATAAAAATGATATTGGTCTTGGCAGAAACTGCCGATTGCCAGCCCACTTGCATCAATAAATATAAGAAGGAAAAAAGAAATAATTTCATCATCAATTAGGTTAATTTCCTTCTAATTATCGGGGCAACCTTAAACCCTTCAATTAACAAACTTTAACTTTCGAGTCCGCGAAGGGAAGACTTGGTGCTTTTTCCAAATTGCTCAATGGCAACTCCCATACGCTGAGCCAAGGGTACAAAAAGATTACTCAAGGGGGTGTTGTTCTGGGGGTCATGTGCGACATAGCAACCGTGCCTGTAGCCACCGCCAGCCAAAATGATGGGTAAATTTCGCCAGTCGTGAGAGGACGCATTGCCAAGATTTGACCCAAAAAGAACGGCTGTATTGGTGAGAAGGGAAGAGCCGTTTTCCTGATGGTTTTTCAAATCCCCAAGAAACTTGGCAAAGAGTGAAAATTCCTCTTTTTCTACGATTTCCAATTCTTCAATCTTATTCTCATCCTTCCCATGATGGGAAAGATTATGCCAGTCGGTTTTAACTCCATCAATGTTGGTGGGCACCGCATTAAAAGCACCCAACGAAAAAGTAATTACCCGGGTTGAGTCGGTCTTTAATGCAAGGGTCATTAAATCATACATCAACCTTTGTCTGGACAGGAGGTCATATCGGTCCTGCACATCCTTGGGTTCTTCATAACTGACATCCGGTTTGGGTTTTCTTGCCCATTCCTTGTTTTGTTCAAGCCTGACTTCCAATTCACGAACTGAACTGAAATACTGATCAAGCTTTTCCTTGTCCCTGTACCCTAAATTCGAACGCAACGATTTGGCATCGCTAAGTACAACATCAAGGATACTTTTACCACGGTCCAGATTATTCACCTGCTCCACGACTTCTTTTTCTGTTCCCTGAACAAAGAGCTCGCGGTAAATTTTAGAAGGGGAACCCTGACAGGGAATGGAAACTCCATTGGCATCCCAGGAAATCGACTGTCCACCTCCCCCGGTTCCAAGATTAAGGGACGGAAATCGGGTGGAAGCACCCATTTTGCGAGCTATTACCTGATCAATGGAAATCGTATTCTTAAACCCGGCTAAGCCTGGTCTTTCAACACCAGTCAGCCAGGTCATCTCGGAAGCATGACCACTATTTCCCTGTTGGTTGGCATGGGAGAGTCCTGAAAAGAGGGTGAAGTCCGAACGGAAATCTTCCAAAATTTTCAGGTATGGCGTATTCGAATAATCATTTCCCTCCTTCTCCGGAAAAAGGTTGGGGCTATGAAATCCAAGAGCTGCATTTAATGCAACAAACCTCTTCGGTGAAATTGTTTGCGTAGAGCCTTTCCCAAAAACTGGACTCATCGTATCGAGAAATGGAAGGGCAAGGGCAATTCCACTTCCCTTCAAAATGGATCTTCTCGACAAGGAACGATTGGTGGAAATATGAGTCATAGTAATTACTTGGATTGAAAAATATTCGATGATATGGCAGCATGCAAGAGATCTCCCGCACGATAGCCACCTCCGGAACACTGAGAAACAATTCGCTCAACTTCTTCACGATCGGAAAACCCAAGTTCTCTACCGGTCGCAAAAGTGAGTAACTTCCGAACGAAGGCACGAGCCAGTAATTTTTCATTTTCGGCAAGACCGGACATGAAATCATGAATATCAGCAAAGGACTTGCCGTCCGAAAATTCACCGGAAGAATCGACTTCCGGGCCCACCCGATATTGGACACTTTTTGCCCTTACTTTTCTTTCGACCTTNGGNGCAGAAGGATTCAACGAACGATAATGCTCACGATATCCGCCAATGGGATTAAAAGATTCCAAGGCAAAACCCAAAGGGTCAAACTTTGCATGGCAACCCTGNCANCTTTCCATCGACCGNTGNTTNTCAAGNAGATCNCGNAATGTTTCNGCACCCCGAATATCAGGCTCCACACCGGGAATACCAGGGGGTGGAGGGGTTGGTACCTGACCTAATATTCTTTCCATCACCCAAACGCCCCGCATAACGGGAGAAGTATTGGTTCCGTTAGCCGTGACTTTCAAAATACTACCCTGTGTAAGTAATCCACCACGTGGAGAATTTGCCGGAAGTGACACTGGGCGGAACTTCGACCCGATCACATTCTCTATCCCGTAATGCTGAGCAAGGCGATCGTTAATCATGGCAAAGTCGGATTTTACCAAATTGTAGATGGGTAAATTCTCAAGAAACATCCTGCGAACAAATGAGCGGGTCTCTTGGAGCATAGAATATTTCAGGTAATCATCGAATTCCGGAAATAAAGTACGATCAGGAGAAGTAAAATCGATGTTCCTGAGATCCAGCCAGTTGTCAGTTAAATCTTTAATAAACCGGTCGAATTTTTCACTCTTTATGAGTAATTCAGCATAAGCTCGTAAGTTGGCACCTTTGTGATTTTTTTTTGATTCCAACGAATCATAGAGACTTCGGTTCAGAAACAGACGAAGACGATCTTTAATTCGATGATCTGAAAGCTTACCCACCTTTTCCTCAAGAAAAAGAAAGCGAGGGGAGGAAAAAATAGCACAGAATACCGTTCTCAATGAAACATCGATACTCTCTCCTTTAGCCCGTTCACTAAAATACAACCCTCGGTAAGCAACCATCTCCTTAAAGTCGACAGTTTCCCGAAAAGCCAGGCTCCCCATTCTTACGAGAAAGCGGTCAATCGTCTTATTTTCATCCTCGCAAATAAGTTCAAACTTTGGCTTGTACCAGGAATGTTCCCGGTTACTCGGGTGATTGGGGGGTAGCTCCTTTCTTTCGATTCCATCGAAGATCAGATCGTATCCATGGCGTGGATACCCTTCCTCCAAGGGGCCTTCAATCTCCGCACCCATGAAGGCAAAACCTCGCCCCTCATATTCATTCACATCAAGGTGTTCGAAGCCAGGAATTCGGTAAATTCCCTGCGGATCAAACTTGATCATATACCCATCATCCAGCCAGACTTTCATTTCGAAAGTGGTTGGTTTAGAAGAGACAAACTCTGGGGCGGCTACGATCTCCTTTCTGCTTCCAGGTGCGTAGCTTTCAGTAATCAATACACAAGTAATTGGATCTTTGGATTGATAGGCATAGCCGCTAATACGAATGCGATAGAGTCCAGACTTGGTAACCCTTGATTCTTTCAGTAAACCGGAGGGATATCCTCGACCGTAAAAGTGAACAATTGCTCCGTCATCTAATTTCTTCCACTGCTTACCCACATGGGCTTTCAAAGTTTGTTTGGGAAAAAAGATTTTCTTCTTTTTGTACAATAAGGGATGATCGACTTGTTTAACCACCTGATCAAATACCAGGCCAGCTGCATGGATATACTGCTTCAGATGCTCCATCGATAGACTTAGGGACTCGCCAATATTATCAAATTCATGGGATCTTCCATCCTCCGGCAAATGGGAACCCAGTCTTAACTTCGTGCCCATTAGATCATTTAGGGTATTTTCGTACTCCTGCCTGTTCAATCTACGCAGAACTGTTCCCTTATCTTTCAAATGAGCATCAACGAGAGGTGCTTCTAAATGACTTGAAAAAACGGCCAACTCGTTGGCTGATGGTCTTTCTAAAGTTTTCTTTGGTGGCATTTCGCCGCTCATCGCACGATCATAAATTCTCTCCCATGTCACAAAGGTTGCAGGATCTCCCAAATCGAAAGATAACTGGTCCATGGCCAATCCACCCTTTTTTACCCCATCTCCATGGCAGTCATAGCAGTGTAACTCCAGGAATGGCGTAAGCTCTCTATTCCATTCAGCACAAGCGATGGAAATACAAAAAAAGAAAGCGGACAAGATTTTAGGCACGAATTTATTCAAATTCATATCAAGGAGCTTCCAATCTAAAAGTAGGACAAAAGATAATTTTTTTCGAACAATCTAGGATAAAAAAGGTCATATCTTAAATCTTATTATAGTTTTCAGCCTCTTTTTCATTCCATTGCCTAAGATACAAATATAAAGCTCTATTCATGAAAATATTAAGCATCATTTTAGTTTCTCCTATACTCTTTTTATCACAATTGTGTGGTGGTGAGGGAATTAAAATCGGAACTTTGCATGGACAGCTACGCTTCGATCCCGAAATCATTGTCGTTAAAAAGGGAGCAGACATTAACCTCGTATTTGAGAACCAGGATGAAATGATTCATAATCTCCTGATAGCCAAAGGCGACTCCAAGCAAATCGATAAATTGGCAGAAAAGGCATTGGCATTAAAAGAGAAGGGACTGGATATGGGATTCATCCCTAAAGACGACTCAATCATTGCAAGCATTGGATTGGTGCAACCCGGAGAGAAAGCGAAGGTTTCCTTCAAAGCACCCAATTTAAATGGAGACTATCCCTATGTATGCACATTCCCGGGACACTCGCTCTCCATGCGTGGGATTATGAAAGTGGTGGATGATCCAAGCATGGTTACCCTGGAAGCATCCAAGGCGATTCCTCCAAGTGGAAACCTAAAGAATGGAGTGATCGAAGTGGGCAAAACACCCAGAGTCGTTCGGGTCCATTTCTCGGGAATCGATTCAGGGAGATCCATTGCGGTTGGTTTGCCCGGAGGATTCAACTACCTTTTTGATGCCGAAAATCTGCATGTACGAACAGGATGGATCGGTGGATTCATTAATGTAAACAGAGACCGACGAGGTCGCGGCGGAGGACTTTGCTCAATTTTGGGGGAGCAATTCACTTCAGGAAGTGAACCATTCCCAATACGGGTCGGTGATCCCGACGAGGTACCTAAAACTAAATTCTTGGGATATTCACGAAGTGGAAATCCGACATTTCACTATGAAGTAGACGGAGTTAAGATCGAACAAAGTACTACTGGATATCCTTACAGCAAAGGACTTACTTATACTTTCAAAATGGCAAAGCAAAAAGAGGATATCTTCTTCCTCTTTGACCCGGAAAAAGTAAAGCTCGCATCCAGCACAACTGGCCAAGTGGAAAAAGGGAGACTCAAGGTTCAGGCTAAGAATGCGGACAATTTTCTCGTAAGTATCATTAGCCTCCCTCAATCCTAGAGAGGATAACTTAAAGACAATGAAAAAGATATTCTCAGCCCTCTGCATTTTATTTCTAAACTTTTACTCAAGCGGACAGGGAAAGCCTGACCGGATTCCCAACGGCTACAGCGTTCAAACAATAAATACACCCGCTGAGGTATCCTTTGGCGTGGGCGGTATGGAATTTGCACCTAACGGAGATCTATATGTCTGCACCCGTGAAGGAGATGTCTGGCAATATGAAACCCAAAAGAAAGTATGGTCTCTTTTTGCCGATGGTCTGCACGAAGCACTGGGAATTTGGATAGACTCGAAAAGCAGTACAGTCTTTGTGATCCAACGAGGTGAAATCACTCAGCTAATCGATTCAGATAAAGACGGAAATGCAGATTTTTACAAAACCATAAATGCGGATTGGGGTGTAACGGACAACTACCATGAATATGCTTTTGGATTGGTCCGAGACAGCAAGGGTAATTTCTATGGCACCTTAAACACCTCACTATCATGGCCCGGTTGGGCAAGAAGTGAAAAATGGAATATCGGTCGGGTTTGGACCACGGGTTATCCGGATACCGATGGAAAGATGGGGAGAGCCACCAAATATCGAGGATGGGGATTTCAAATCACGCCTGAAGGAAAATTCGTACCTTTTGCTTCCGGCATGAGATCGCCCGCAGGCATTGGCATAAGTAAGGATGATGAATTGTTCTTTACTGACAATCAGGGTGACTGGGAAGCTTCCAGTTCCCTACACCATATTGTCAAAGGACGATTTCATGGTCACCCATCCTCCCTGATGGATCATCCTGATTACGAGGGTAAGGACCTAAACGAAATTCCGATTGAAGAATATGAAAAACGATGGAGCCCACCAGCCGTTTGGATTCCACATGGTGAACTTGCCAACTCTCCGGGCGAACCCATTTTCGATTACAGTGGTGGTAAATTTGGTCCATTCGAAGGGCAGATGTTTATTGGAGACCAGAGTCGTTCCAATATCATGCGGGTGTCACTTGATAAAGTTGGCGGCGAATATCAGGGGG
>NHCX01000010.1 GCA_002168015.1 Verrucomicrobia bacterium TMED44 | reverse complement strand
TTTTTTTTTAATTGATTTAATTAAAAAAGTTGGTGTAAATAGTGATGTAATTACTAATATCTCTCCATCGTATTTTCCATTTACCCTTAATTGATGATATAAATTATTAAAATTTCTATTCAAAAATTTAAAATCACTTACGACCGCAATAACTTTTTTTAGATCCTCAACACTCATAATTCAATTTTAACTTAATAATTAATTCTAAATTTTATAAATTAACAATTGTCCTAAATGATTTGGAACAACAAAATAACGTTTATCAGATTTAAGTTCATTTCCAAATTTAGTAACACCATCTGTAAACCAACCACCAAAATCATCTAAGATTACTAAAGCACCGTCGATTGCATTTTCAGTGATAAATTCTAAGCTTTCTTTTGCAGATACGTAAGTATCAACATCAATATGTGCGAATGAAATAGGTTTATCGAGCTCAACATCATTCATAGAATATGGAAATATTCCTTCTATTGTCTTTATTTTCTCACCAACAATTTTTTCAATTTCATTAATATAACTAATATTTGTATCACTGTATTCTTGGCCCTTGAAGAAACTGTCTTTATCTGATGAATTTACTACCCCTGAAAAAGTATCACATGCATAATAATTAATGTTTTTATTCTTATTTGTTAGCACAACTAGCCCTGTTGCACCACCCTTCCAGCAACCTACTTCGATGAATGAAGTGTTGGGAGACAAATATCTTTGGGACATTTCATAAAGTGTATACAATCTAGATTTTGGATTCAAACTATGATTAGAAATCAAATCATAGTTTGAATTAAATTCTTCTTCCGAATTCCAAGGCAAATAAAAATATTCAAATATTTCTATTCCATAATCTTTTCTACTTTCTTTATACCTTAAATTTATTTGGAAAAGTTTAAATAAAAAAGAAGTTAAATAAGCTAACCTCTTTCTTGCTTTTTTAACTTTTTTTAAATTAAACATAAGTAGTCAATGGCAGAATCGAACTACCACTTCTTTATTTAAATTTAGAAGTAGACCACTTGACCTGATTTTTATTTTAACTTATTAATTAATATTTATCTTTAGAGATTACAAAAAACCAATGATAAAATTTTTTTTAGCTAATTACTAAAAAAGTAAATTCCCCTTGGTTTATTTTTTTCAAATAGCTTTCTTACATCTTGAATGTTTGAAGCAACAAGCAAAGGAGGGCCAGTGAAGTATCCTGGTTTAGGAGGGAAAATTTCTACCCAATATTTAAATTCAGAATCATAATTTCGAATTCCAAGATACTCTTGCTTAAGCTTTCCATAGAAAAATTTATTTTTAGGTTTGTACTCTATCTCCGCAATTTCTTTACCCCACATATTGTTATGTGGAAAATAATCAGCATCATGGATACATACAATATTTGAAATTTCTTTAACAATATTTTTAACCTCTGTTCTGCTTTCAAGTGGGCTTGAGTCTATAAATGTTAGATCAATTTTCTCAATACTTTCTTTTTTCAAAATATCCTCAACTTCTAAATAAGACTTTCCTTCAATAAAGATAAATTCCGAATTTGAATTGCTGTATTTTGTAGAAATTTTTGTAAACCAATTTTGATGATTTTCAAAACTCAACAATCTGTAATTAGTGTTTTTTAATTCTTTTACAAATAGACCCGTAGAATGGTTACCTGAACCTGCTTCAACAATAATTGGTTTTTCTGCCTTTAATGAATCTAGTAAAAATTTTAAGTACCTCCTGTGTGAGCCCATTCCCCCGTCAGGCAAAAAGTAGAGTGGAAATCCCCTATATTTAAATAAGGATAGAATCTTTAAAATAGGTATAAGTATTAGTTTCTTCATTTATTTAATGTTAATAAAAATTTTAAAAATAGTATTTGTTAATTTACTTAAAAGCTTTTAGAAATTAACTTAAAGTGTAATTTTGTAAAATAAAAATTAATTATTTAGTTACTATAGAAATTGTTATTAATAAAAGTAAATTTAATCTAATCAATTTATTTAAAGAAGAAAAATCTTATAGGTTTTTTTGCTATTCGCTAGTATTTGTTATAGTTTTAAACTCTATTTTTAACCTTGTAATTGATAGCAGCAAAAATATTTTTAATGATATTAATTTTTTTGACTTATTAGCTGGATTTTTACTATTCATATCGCTTTATGCGATAGGTAGTTCAGTAAAATATCTCTTTAAGTTTGATTCTGTATCATTAGGAATAACATTTTATTTATTTAGCTTTTTTATTTTTGATTGTATTGTCTTATTCTTCTATCAAAATTTATCTTTCTTAGAAGTCTTACTCGGAGTGAACCTAATGTGGTTTTCATTTTTTATTTTTAAATTAAGAAATTTAAAAAATATTTTATCGATATTAATTCCTTTTATTTCTTTACGTTTGTACTTTAATGAATTCAAGTCAAAATTAACTATTAATAATAACATTCGAGGTGATGTTGAAGCTGTATTTTTTGAGCAGGCAAAAAATATTTATGAAGGTAGCTATTTTATTTCTATTAATAATTATGTTTTCGAAGGATATCCCCAATTCTTAAGCTACATTCAGTCAGTCTTTTTAGGTCTAAGTTCAAATATATCTACTTACAACTTTTTTAGCTTTACTTCCCATATAGTATTTTATTTGTCTTTATTATTTTTTATAGAATTAAACATATCCAATTTCCACAAATATATTTCTTTGGCATTGTTCTCATTGCTTTTGTTGAATAGCAACTTTCTACAATTTTTGTTTACTACGTCTTTAATGTCTGAGGGTTTAGTTAGTTTATTTACAGCAATTTCACTTATTAGTGTTATAAATAGTGCAGAGAGCTCTAGAATTCTTGATTACAAAATATTTTTGCTTTTTGGGGTCATGTATTTTTCAAAACAATTTAATAGTTCGCTAGTTTTAATAATGACAATTTTATTATTTTTCATTAAAGGAAGAAATAAAAAAATATTATTTGGGTTTTCTGGGTTTGCCCTTAAGGAATTATTATTTATCTTTGTTTTTACAGACGTAAGCAAGGACCACCATATTAGGCAATTGGATGTTGCGGATACAATTTTAGATTTAATTCTTTTTAGAGACTTGCAAATTCACAATATATTTTCGATATTACAAAATTTGTGGATGGATAAACCACTAACAATTTTATTTTTTATTTTTTATTTCTGTTACATTTATTCAAAATTATTTATTAAAAAATTTGAATTAAAGACTGACTTAATATTTCTTTTGATAAATCTAAATATAATTTTTGTATTCTTAATTTATATATCTGTGTGGCAAAACATGGAGCTCGAATCACCTATAAGGTATTTCTTGAATAACCTCCACCTAGTCATAATTTCTATATTTCTATCAATTGAGACAGCAAAAAGTTGAGTTAATCATTACTGATAACCAATTTTTTTAACAACAAATATAAAGTTGTCATTTGTCATCTTTACTATTGAGGACTCAAATTCTTTAGGTAATAGTTTATTAACTATTTTCCAAGTATCAATAGTCCAAATACCTATGTCTTCTATGACCAAATAGCCATCAAAAGACAAATTATTTAATGCAAAAATTAATGTATTCAAATTTGACAGTTGGTAATGTAGCCCATCATCAATAATTAAATCAAATTTTTCATTTACTTCTTGTGTTATATTGTCAAAACTAGAAAGATCAGTTTGATCTACGTAAAATGTTTTAATTCTGTCTTCTTCGAATAAGATATTTTGGTCTACATCTGCACCGTAGATAAGAGCTTTAGAAAAAGTATCTCTAAAAGCTTTTATTGAAGCGCCGGGCTTACCATTAATACCCATTGAACTGATAATCTTTGTATTGTTAGTTCCTAATCCAACTTCAAGTATTNTGTANTCAGTATTTAGTTGTGAAAAAATGCAAGAATAAATAAAATGATAATTGTTAGTTGCTTTGTCTGAACCCCTTTGAGAAAAATTTTTTTCGAATTTTTCCAAAATCTCTTTCGAATTTTCATTCAAATTATTTTTAAAAAACTCAGAATAGGTAATAATCTCATCTTGACTGTTAAAATCAGCGATTCTAGAAATTGCAGGAATAGTTTCATTTATATTTTTGATTACTAGTGGAATAAATGTTTTATAATCCTGATTTCCGTGGGGCTTGAAAGTACTAAAAGTTGTAAGGATATTAAGTTTTGTAAAACTTCTAGGACTGTCCCATGATGCATTATAAAAACTTTTTATTTTATTAATAATTTTTGTAATATAAACGATACTTAACTTTAAATTAATTCAGATTTTAAGGAAGTTTTATTAAATATATACTTCCATCATATGAAGTTGCGATTAATTCATCTTTGTTCTCATAATTCACCCTAATGCTTGTAATACTAAGAATTCCTGGGATTGGAAATATTTTTACTTCGCGGGTGATTAAATTTACAGAGAAAAGTTCTTGAGACAAATAATCAGCAAAATATATATCGAAATTGTAATCACTATTTATATCAGATAAAATATCTCCACCTATGATNGCCGCTCTGTAGATTTCAGTTTGACCATAACAATTTTCATTTTTTTCAGAATAACAAGGAAGGTGGTTGTAATAAAAAGCTGGCATGATTGAATTTTGTTCAACATAGGTAAGGCCATCTTCTTGTCCATTACTATCCCAAAAATAAAGTTCTGAATCTAATGAGTAGTTTTCTATACTGTCCAAATCTTCTGACCTCTTTGTTGCCTCAAAAACTGGCCATCCAAAAATAGGTGTTGTAGTTGTATATTTATATATATTTAATTCTTCATTTTGAGTAAAACCTGTATCTGCGACTATTAAGAAATCTTCAAATTCAAAAAATTGCCAAGGATTTCTCAATCCTGCCGCAATAATATTAGTTTTTGTAATTTCATTTGTACTTGATAAAGTTAAACTCTTTCGTTTTACAAATTCACCTTCACCAGAAATAGCAATAATTTTTCCATAGTACTCATTTGTATCAAGTGGTTTGTGATTAAGCCTAGATTCAAAATTAGCCTCTGTTCCATCTCCTATTGAAACTAAATATGCTGCATGGTATTCAGACCAAAAAATACCCCCTCCATAGTGAGAAGTAGCAAATATTGGCACTTTTAATAAAGTTACTGAATCTGTTTTATTTTGAATTTCATTTTCAAAATAAAACAATTCAAATACTAATTCATTGTTCTTATTTATATATGAAACAAGGAACTCATCTTCATTAGGGTGTAGAAAAAAACTGAGCAAACCCGACTCTAGGCTTTCTAAAAATACTTGACCCCTAATATCAAAAATAATTTCAGCTTCTTTTTTTTCAATATTTAAGTCATATACAATACCATCCTTCGAGATTGCAAATTGTCTATTTCTAGACTTTGTAAGGTTAAGAATTGGACTTTCAAATTGAAATATTTTTTCTATGAATGGTATTTCAAAACATGATACTTTGTGAGAACTCCCAAGAAAATCGTTACAATTTTCCAATTTATAAAAACTGTGTTTATAGGGTAATTCAAACTCTCTTGAAATTCCTACTGTAGAAGTTGTAGAAGTTGAGGTGGTACTTGAGGAGATTAGTGTACTTTCCTGAACTAAAGTTTCTTCAGATGTAGCACTACAAGAAAGTATAAACAAAAATAAAAAAATGGTTCTTTTTTGCACAATTACAATACTAACAAAAGTAAAAATTGTTTAGCAGAGCTATACGCTTTTATTTATAAATTTTTTACTAAAAATAAATAATGAATACTATTTAATATAAAAATCTCTATACCATGAAATTGTTTTTGACATCCCATCTTCAAATTTTGTCAATGAAAAATTCGGACTATAAATTCTTGTAAATTTTTTACTATCAATTTTTTGTTCAGGAATTTCATTTAAATCATTGTTTAGTACAACGGGTTTAAGGGTTTTATCAAAATAAGAAGAAATATTTTCATGTACTTCATTTACATTTAAAACATCACCTGATCCAAGGTTAAAAATAAATTCTTTATTTTTATTATTTGTCAACATAATTAAGTACTTTATAAGATCATCTACATAAATATATTCTCTAAGATATTTTCCATTACTTCTAAAAACAGGTGGTTTGTTTTTTATATAGCTTTTGATAATATGCGGAATCAATCTGTCATAATTAAAGTCTACCGGACCATATATGTTGCAAGATCTAAAAATAGTAATGTCTAAACCATAAATCTCTTTATAGTTTTGTGCAATGAGATCAGCAGAAATTTTAGAGATATCATATGTAAAGTTGCTAAAAAGTTCATGATCTTCTTGATACGGTAGATTGTCGGAAATACCGTAAACTTTATCTGTTGAAGCGTGTACAATTTTCGGATTTATTTGAAGCTTTCTAATAGAATCAAATAGATTCAAGCTTCCAAAAATATTTGATTTATATGTATTTAAAGGATTGTCAGCGCTTCTTAAAACTTGACTTTCTGCAGCTAAGTTAAATATAATATCAGGATTTATTTCTCTCAAAATATCTATTAAATTCCTACTGTTCAAATTTAAATCAAAATTATTAACTTTTTCATAATTTGAAATTGTTGCTTTATTTAATTTTTTTTTGTCTATTGAGAAAATTGAATAATTCTTTTTTTGAATAAGATAATTTAGAAGATTTGTACCTAAAAACCCTGAGCCTCCTGTAACAAGGACTTTCATACCCAAAAAGCTTTCTTATCACGATATATTTGATTTATCTCTCTTAAGTCTCTCATATTATCAACTGGAAAAAATTCTCCATTATGTTTATAGGCTGATAATTGTGATGCTTCTACCAATCTGCTCATTGAGTCAACTTCAAATATATCATCTTTTTTTAAATAATCTAAAAGATTTAAATTACCATACATATAACCAATATTTATCCAACCTTTAAGCTTTGGTTTTTCTTGAAAGTTTTCAACTTTGTTATTTTTGATATTTATTTCTCCGAATCTAGATGTTGGATGGCCTACTGAGATTGTAAGGGCTGTTTCAGTTCTTTTGTTAACTTTTTTTACCAAATCTAAATTTACATTAGAAAGCCCATCACCATAGGTTATAAAAAATTCATCATCTAAATGTTCTTTTATTGCGTGTATTCTTCCACCAGTATTGGTTTTGACACCTGTGTTGATAACTTTAATTTCAGCACTTTTATAAATGAATGTATTTCTATTTAGTTTTTTATAATTTTTTTCTAAATACTTAGTAATATAAGCACTTTTGTATCCAGAACAAACAATAAAGTTTTCACAATTAAATTTCAAAAAATAATCAACAATGTGAAGAAGTATTGGTTTTCTTCCAACATTAACCATGGGTTTTGGAATTTTATTAGTTTTTTCATGAAGCCTAGTTCCGTATCCACCAGCAAGAATTACAACATTCATATTTACTTTCTACTACTACATAAATAATAATAATGAGTGAAACTTTTTTTGCATTGGAAAGATATAATCTCTAGGAACCTTGCGACTAATTTGTTGTTTTTTATTTTCTCATATACCAGTCATCCCATTTGGAGAATTCAGTAAACTTTCTTTGGTATCCATTTGCTAAGAGTAAAGAGTAGATTTTATTCCTTGTGGAGGTGTAATTATGTTCG
>NHCX01000009.1 GCA_002168015.1 Verrucomicrobia bacterium TMED44 | reverse complement strand
TAACATGATTGCCCTCGTAGCTCAGTTGGATAGAGCAACAGACTTCTAATCTGTAGGTCATTGGTTCGAATCCAATCGAGGGTACAAAACGAGATGTAGCTCATTCGGTAGAGCAGTGGCCTTTTAAGCCATTGGTTCCGGGTTCGAGTCCCGGCCGGCCTACCACATTTCCACGGAAAAATTTTCCAAAGTGACTATTTTTGCTTTTCCCTTAAAGATATATNTTTTNNCGCCGATATTATANCATGATTCANNTANCANATCATGGTATCCCCAATTAACAACAACCTCAGCGGACTAGTTTTCGAAGCAAGCAACAACAAGGCAGACTTAGAAAGTATTGTCGCCAAGCTTTCATCAGGAAAGAAAAACCTTAGGGTTGGAGAGGACTCGGGGTCGCACAGCCAAGGTGCGACCATTGGCTCTAAAGGAAGAAGAGATTTGGCCAATGTTCAAAACCTGCAAAATTTCCTTTCCCTTTCCCAGTCACAGGATGGTGTACTCGACCAAGTCGGTAAGATTTTGCATCGAATGGATGAATTAGCCACCCGGGCCTTAGATATTACGGCAACGGATGGCGACCGAGAAAATTACAACAAGGAATTTATAGAACTTGCTGATCAACTCAGTAAATTTGCCAAGGAAAAGTTTGGGGATATCAATTTATTCGGCGGAGGAACGGCAGGTNTAGATTATATTAAAGGTACTGGAGCCAACGACTTTAATTACTCTCAAAACATAAATGATGGAGACACTGGATCCGTTATGGGAGAAGATGCAAACGGAGCGGCAGCACTTAACGCAAGTAATGTTATTCCAGATGGGGCCCGTGCCCCATCCCAAGTTTATAATTCCGTCATAACTAACAATGGTGATACTAACAATCCCGGTACCGCAAATACAGCTCAATTGAAAGATAAACTTTTTGACCTACTCGAGTCCGATTGGATAGGCCAAACTGAAAAACTTATTACAGATAATTATGGATGGGCTTTAAGTGGTACTGATACTTGGGATATGAATATTAATGAAACCGATACCGGTTTTTATGCTGCGTTTGTTTATGGGGGAACAGGTAATAATATAAATATGACAATAGATTTACCTGATGCTTTAAATGCATCNGCTACTGATTTGAATGCAGATTTCGACCGGGTGATTGCTCATGAAATGGTTCATGCTCTNCAAAATCAAAACACTTATTCTTCCGATCCTATTGGAGATGGTTCTAGAGGCACTTGGCTTAAAGAAGGACTGGCAGAATTTATTCATGGGGCAGACTCTAGAGTCTATGGAATTTTGGGTAATGANCCCTCAGATGATGAAGTTCGAGAACTGATCAATGCAATTGGAACTGGTAATGAAAGTTGGGCAGCGAATGATCAATACGCAGCTGCATACCTTGCTGCTAGATTCCTTGATTCTGAGATNAAAGAGGCAAGTTTCACTCATACAACCACAACTGGCAGTTTTGATAAAACAGATGGTGTAAAACACCTCACTGCTTGGATGAAAGATCAGTACGATGCCAATGCAGGTGCNGCAAANTCTGGCTTTAATGCTTACATTTCCACTTTTCTTTCCGACAAGAGCTACTCTAATAACAGCGAATTCATTGATCATTTCAAAGGAACCAGTGGCATGGATATTGCCATTGATGGAGACGGAGCAACTTACACATCGAAAGGAGTCTCTTCAGTGACCATTTCAGATACGACTAGTTATAATCTAGAATCAATAGAAAAAGCAAAAGATACACTCACCTTCCTTTCCACAAAACTTACAGCTCTTGCCGAGCAGAGATCTTTGGTTGGAGCCAATGTAAGTCGGGTACAAAACGAGCTTCAGAACTTGGCTGGAAAAATTACCAACGGTGAAATGGCCCTCAGTCGAATTGAAGATGCAGATATTGCCCAGGAAAGCTCCCGTTTTGCTTCCACCCAAGTTCGCACTCAGGCAAGCATAGCNATCCTAGCACAAGGCCAACAGTTAAATATTGGAGTTCCAGATCTATTGCGAGGAGTTAATATNGGGGGATAAACCAAAGTATAATGCATCCTATTTGCCCAAGGATTAATTTTTTTTGCAGTAATAAACCGAGAGGTTGATGACCACTACAAAGTCATGCCTTTACAATTAAACCAAATCGATTTATCCCAAGCTTACAGTGGGAACATCGCGAACCGAGAAGTAGAGAAGTCTTTCTCTAAGCTATCCACGGGGAAAAAGCTTCAGTCTGCAGGGGAAGATTCGGCAGCGTTCGCACAATCCCTGCGCATGGAAAGCCAGCAAAGGCGGGAACATAAAAACCTGCAAAACTTGCAAAGCTTAATCTCTTACAGCCAGGCTCAGGAAAGCTCCCTTTCCAAGGCGAGTGATATTCTTGATCGAATGGGAGTTCTAGCAACTCAATCGCTTGACATCGTCAAGAATGATCAGGATAGAGAGGCATATAATAAGGAATTTCAAGAACTTGCCAAGAGCTTGGATGCAATTGAAGGNGCTCAATTTAATGGCTTAGACTTATTTTCAGATGGCCCATTTTCTCAAGAGAAAAAGACATTTATTAATGTGCTTCAATCGCATTGGTTAAGTGCAGCTGAGCAGGTAGTCAAGGAAAGGCTGGGGCTCGAGGGAAATGGAACTGATACTTTCAAAGTTGTGGTGAACGACACTGGTAACAAGAATTACAATATATCATTGATGTGGAACCACACATCACCTGATTCACCCGACAAAGAAACTGATCTGACTCAGATGAGTTTTGAAATTTACAATTACANTGCGAACCCTGAAGTNCCACCCAATGATCCACCCAGTTATTCCTCTGATCGATTAAATGCAATTATGATGACCTATGCGGTCATGGCCAATAATCTTTATTTTAATGCCTTAGCCAATGGAGATGTAAATAAAGGTGGNTCNGNTTCAGGCGGTGCAGAATGGTTTAAGTCCGGATTGGCTGATTTTGTGCACGGTGGAGATTCCCTCCTCGGTTTTAGTTTAACCCAAACTCAGATTGACGGAGTGGGTAATGGAGATACAGGTTCAACCAGAGAATCCTCTTATCTGGCAATGAGGTATTTACATGAAGATTTGAAAACCAACGGTGTAGGCGCACCCAACGGTGTCAAAGATTTAGTCGGGTGGATGTCAACCCAGGTGAAAGCCGGAAAATCAGCTGAAGAAAGTAGTATCGGGGCCGCCCTGAAAAATTTCATTCCTTCCAAGTACTCAGATATTTCCAAGGCAAGCGATGCATTCATATCTGACTTTAAAACCAATGGATTGACCGTCTTATCTTCCAAAATTAATCTTTTAAATCCTGACACCGGAGCGATTGGAGGATTGGATGCCGATGGCGGTTCAACCATTTCCCCTCAAGACGCTGTCCCCGATTACTCAGCAACAGACCCGACTTTAAATCCATTATCTAAATTCGGTGTCAAATGGGAAAAAGAAGGTGACCCGCAGTTTTCATTTTCAACAGACGGGAGTGCCATAACTTTTAATGCGGTGAACACAGTCACCGTGGATGACAGCAGTCGCTATAATTTAAAGTCGATCAACTCAGCTAAATTAACTTTGGAAATGATCGGCGGATGGATGCAATCGCTAAGTGGAGAGCGTGCCCAGTTAGGTGCAAACTTGCAAAGGTTGAATGTGGAGAGTGAAAACTATGAAGCAAAATTTAGCTTGCGAGAGTTTGCTTTAAGCAGAATTGCGGATGTAAATATTGCTGAGGAGACCACTCGTTTCGCAACAAATAAAGTTAGAGCACAGGCAAGCACTGCCGTACTGGCTCAGGCACAAAAGCTAAATGTGGGTGTCCCCGATTTGCTTGGAACGGTGACCATTGGGAAGAGATAGATGACAATCCTACCCAAGGGCAAATTCCTTTATTTTTCTAAGATCAAGCTTACCCGTTCCCANTAAGGGNATTTCTTGGATTTGGCGGGTCTTCTTTGGAATCCAAAGGTTAGGCACGCCCCTTTGGCGCAATTGATCGGCTATCCATCTTTGATCAAGTTTTTGTGTCGTTAACAGGACCAGACTTTCCCCTTTCATGTCGTCTGCAATGCCAGTCACTGCACATAAAATCTCACCTTCACTATCATCCTCACTTGCGAGAATCTTTGCGACCTCTCCCTCGACCGATTCATGAGGCACCATTTCCCCTCCAATTTTGGAAAACCTGGAAAGTCGGCCCTCAATAAAAAGAAATCCATCGTCATCTACCCGCCCCAAGTCTCCGCTTATAAACCAGCCATCCTCAGAGAATACTTCATTACTTTTTTCTTCATTATTCAAATAGCCTTCAAAGACATTGGGTCCACGAAAACATAAAATACCCTGCGTTTCTTTATTTAAAACTTCTCCTGATTCTGCATCGATTGTCCTACTTTCTATCCCTTTCATCAACCTACCCACAGAGCCACTTCTTTTGCCGTCTCCGGGCAGGTTGAAGGAAAGTCCGGGCGAAGTTTCGGTTAATCCATACCCTTCCAAATATTCGCAGTCATATTCATTCTCCCAAAGATGGATTAACTCGACTGGACTTTTTTCCGCACCTGCAACCACATATCGAACAGTCTGAAATTCTGTTGCCGTCCCTTTACGCACGTACCCTTTCAAGAATGTTGGAGTACCCAGTAGAACTTCGACACGACCATCTCGGATGGCTCGTAAACTATTTTTATAATCTAGGGGAGAAGGAGCTGATATGATTCGTAACCCGTATAATAAAGGGAAAAAAGTACCCACCGTAAGTCCAAAACTATGAAAGAGTGGGAGGTTTCCTAAAATAGACATTTCTTTTTTGAACAAACCTAATGAATTCATCTGGTCGCAATTAGATAAAATATTTTGATCACTAAGAACCACCCCCTTGGGTTGACTTGAACTACCGCTGGTAAAAAGTAGCACTGCTTCCTTTCGTTGATTTGGAATCTGCTCGAGCTTAAATTTTCTGAAAATTATCCCTGGAACAAATAAGGATTTTATCGCCAGAAAAAACAAATTTGCTTTTCTTGATTTCTCATCTTGTAGGAATTTTCCTATATCAACAAAACTTTCTGTCCATGGAAAGTCGGGGAATTTTTTCCTTACTTTTTCAGCGGATACGATGATAGTGATCTCCGCTTCCCGCAACGTCGCCGCCATTGACTTTTGACTGACAGTCAGGTTTAGGTTCACGGGAACTTTGCCGGCAAAAAGAACAGCCAGATTTGCCACGACACCCCCGATCCCTGGGGGTAAGGCAAGTCCTATTCTTCGAACCGGATACTGTCTTAATGTCAGGGACAACCGAAGGCTTAGGACCAGTAAACTGAGGCCATTCATACGGAGGGGAACAGGTCGGCTAAAATCTTGGATCACACAGAAAAAAGCCCTCCTTCGAAGTGTGAAGAAAATTGCAGTTGCTAGATTGGAGTACTTATTCATACAGATAGTAAAAGCCAAAATTGCCCACCTATTTGCCATTGCCAAGCCCCAAAGGAAAAAATAANCTATCCGTAATTGAAAGCAAACCAATCATTTACCCCNNACCANNTCATCACCACTNCACGAATTAACTAGCCCTGCTTACTCGTGCAGGGCGATTTCTTGTGATAATTTATATAACTTTCAATCCTCTTTACTCACCCTACNCACTTTACAATGTCATCATCTAAAATCCTTATCTACGACACTACCTTACGAGATGGATCTCAAGCAGAAGGTGTTTCCTTTACTGTGGCTGCAAAAATGCGTGTGGCCAAAAAACTCGATCAATTTGGAGTAGATTATATCGAAGGCGGNTGGCCGGGCAGTAATCCCCGAGACATGGCTTTCTTCGANAAGGCATGCGAACTGGAACTTGCTCATGCACGCATCGCTGCATTTGGATCAACGAGAAGAGCCCAGACACCAGTGGAGGAAGATGCNCAGGTAAAGCTCCTCCTCGATGCATCTACTCCTGTNGTTACCATCTTTGGNAAAACATGGCTNCTTCATGTCACAGANGTTCTACGCACCACGCCTGAAGAAAATCTNGCCATGATTGAAGATACGGTTCGCTACCTTAAGGAACAGGGAAAAGAAGTTGTATACGACGCGGAACATTTTTTTGATGGATATACAGATAATTCAGATTATGCGATGTCCACCCTGGAAGCCGCTCATCGGGGAGGTGCTGATTTCCTCACCCTNTGTGAAACCAATGGCGGAAAACTGGTTAGCCCTTTTCGCCAGATTACCAACGAAGTGGTTAAAAGATTTCCTGAAGCCCAAATTGGCGTGCATTGTCATAATGATGCAGGCGTAGGCGTCGCAGTCAGTCTGACTGGCATTGAAGCGGGNGCGGTCATGGTACAGGGAACTATGAACGGNTATGGTGAGCGCAATGGAAATGCAAACCTGACCACTATCATTCCGAACTTGGAATTGAAGATGGATTATACCACGAATTGCTCTAAGCATCTGACCAAGCTGAGAGATCTTTCACTGTTTATAGATGACGCAACTAACTTACGCCCTGACATTCGTTCCCCGTATGTAGGAGCCGCATCGTTTGCTCATAAAGGTGGCGTTCATGCAGATGCCGCTTCTAAATCCACGCGAAGCTACGAACATATTGATCCTGCACTCGTTGGTAACCGCACCCGGGTTCTGGTATCAGATATGTCAGGAAGAAGTAGTATCATGATGAAAGCCAAAGAAATGGGCATGGATGTGGACGGTCGGTCGCCTGCAATGAAATCTTTCCTTGAGGAACTCAAGCAACTTGAATTTAAAGGATATGAATATGAATCGGCTGATGCATCTTTTGATTTATTACTAAGACGCTTTCTCCGGGGAGAAGATTCCGCCTTTAAAGTTCTGCGCTATCATATTGGTGTGGGAAATGACAGTGAACAGGAAAATCCAACTTCTGAAGCAACTGTAAAACTTAAAATTGGTGAAGAAATTCGACACACGGTCGCGGAAGGGAACGGACCGGTGTCTGCCCTTGACCATGCTCTACGAAAAGCCTTGGTTCAAGACTTCCCCACAATTGCAGAGGTGCGACTCGTTGATTTCAAAGTGAGAATCCTCGAGAGCAACTTGGGAACGGATGCAATCACTCGAGTTCACATTGAGTCAACCGATGGCGAACAAACATGGGGTACGGTTGGAGTCAGTGACAATGTAATTACCGCAAGCTGGGAAGCCCTGATTGATTCTGTATCCTACAAAATACTTTTAGGAACAGAGTCCCCACTGTAAACCTTTACAAATGGTCCCAATGGCGACCACACTTGCGGATTGGTAGATGTAAAAAAAACATGCGTATCCAGACCGAGCATCCCAGCCATATGGGAAGGTCCTGAATCATTTCCTATAAAAGGTCCTTGATGTGCCGACAGCTTGGTAAAAAAACTTGAAAGGGATTCAAAAACTTCTGAATCAATCCTTGGATTTTGTAAATTAGTATAGGTAAGAAACTCATCCCGTATTTTCAGGTCCGCCTCTCCAAAACTAAAGTTTACACGATGATGCGGACTTTTCTTTAGCCACTGATCCGCAAAACCAAAAAAAGTAGAAAGAGGTAAGTTCTTATTAGGACTCCCACTCCCCGGATGAATCCACAAATTTCCCTGAGTATTAAGGAATTTGGCCTGATTGCCGAGCAACCACTTCTGATTAAGATCCTGAAGGATGACAGGTTCTTCAAATCTTTGGATTAAGGATTTTGAAAAATGAACCCCATTCGTAGGACGAGGATCGAGAATATAGATTTTAAATGCTCCCGCTGTCTCCCATTTATTTCTCCATTCGGGATCATCCCAAAAGCTAATCACTGTGGCACCGTATCCTTGCTTAATAATCTGGTCTTCTCCTTCATCTAGATCAAACTTGATGGCACTCGGCACAATTTCGTTAACTAAAAAATGATATTTTGAAGGCAGACAAAGAAGGATTTCTGCATACTTTTTTTCAAGCATTGCTAAGAGCGGAAATGTGAGAAGCACATCTCCCAAGCCCCCGCTACGAAAAAGAATAACTTTGGAAACAGGCTCATGTTTCCACCCTGATTGCATAACTTATGACCTACCCAGTTTTTCTATTATAAAGGAACGAATAGATTCTGGGTCCACAGATATCTCGTAGGACTTAGGTTTCCGGGTTTTTAATTCCTCAAGAATTGGAGCCACCGGGACAACCATTCCTGCCTTTTCATAGACGCTCGGAAACTTAGCCGGATGAGCAGTTCCTAAAACAACCGCATTCTTTGTGGTATCTAACTCCTTAAAGGCACAAGCAGTATGCGGATCCACCAGATAATCATATTTCTCTCGGATCTCTCGGATCAGCTCCGGGATCTCATCGTCCGAAGCACTTACACTTGAAAAGCCTGGAAGATCAAATTTATCAAATGAATACTTTCCCGCAGCCCGAAAACTTTGCATAACTTCAACCACTTTTTCGGAATCTCCATCAAGGAAATAAAATAATAGGCGTTCAAAATTGGATGCCACTTGAATATCCATGGATGGGGCCAAGCTTGGTTCCACCTGACCCAGGGAATATTCACCCGTAGCAAAAAGACGGTGCAAAACATCATTCTGGTTGGTAGCTACCCGGAATTCTGAAATTTTAACTCCCATTTTGGTAAGCAACCAGCCCGCAAAAACATTTCCAAAGTTTCCAGTGGGCACCACAAATGTGGTGTTATCCCGAGTACTTTCTGGTAATTTTAACCACGAATATAAATAATAAACTGATTGAGCTAAAATACGGGCAAGGTTGATTGAATTAACAGCAGACAAATGAACTTCCTCTCGAAACTGTAAATCTGCAAATAATTCTTTGACTGTGCGTTGAGCATCATCGAAGGTTCCATTGATTGCAATTGGGTAAATATTATCAGTTCCCGTGCAGGTCATTTGCATTTCTTGCAAAGGAGAAACTTTTCCTTTCGGGTATAAGATAAAAACGGTAACCCCATCTTTGCCAAGTAATCCNGAAATAGCAGCTGCTCCGGTGTCTCCAGATGTAGCACCTAGAATACACAGAGGTTGTTGGTTTCGTTTGATTTGAACTTCGTAAAAATTACCCAAAAGCTGAAGGGCGAAATCTTTAAAAGCTAGGGTAGGCCCATGAAATAACTCAAGACACTGCCACTTTTCTCCAAGTTCAACCAGGGGGGCTGTGTCAACATGGGAAAAACCGGCGTAAGCAGAATGTACACATTGATCTAGATCTTTTTCAGTTAAATCGGATGCAAAGTACCGGAAAAATTCTACACACAAGCTTGGATAATCCAAATCAACCCATCTTTTCAGCTCTGAGCTAAAATCTGGGAATTGACGAGGAAGATAAAGACCACCATCGGGAGCCAAGCCTTGAGCAACGGCTTCCGTGAATGAGACGGAGGGTCCCCCACGAGTGCTATGAAAACGCATTGGAATTCATAATAAAAAATAGTTCACTTCTCTAAACCAAATGCCTGATGGGCAACACGGGTTGCATCGTCTCCTTGATCGGGATTAACCGCCACTGAAATCTTAATTTCCGATGTACTGATCATGAGCATATTAATTCCTGCGTTAGCCAAGGCGTCAAAAAAAGTAGAGGCCACTCCAGAATGAGACCTCATACCGACTCCCACCACTGATACCTTGGCAATATTTGTACTTCGCCCGAGTTTTCCGCCTGCCCCTTCAGCAAAATGTTCCTTTAAGGCTTTCTCGGCCCGAAAAGCATCTTCGGAAGGAACTGTAAAAGTAAGATTTGCTTTACCTTTACGGGCAACATTCTGAACAATCATATCTACAACCACACCAGCATCTGACATTACTTTAAATATTGCAGCTGCTGCTCCCGGTCGGTCAGGAAGTTCAGTAATACTAATACGGACTTGATTCTTGTCGATAGCCACACCACTTACGAGTGTGTCTTCTAGGGATTTTACTTTTTTCTTCACGGTAGTTCCGGATTTTTTGGAAAAGGTAGAGCGTACTTCGAAGGGAATATTATGTTTTTGAGCAAATTCAACAGCACGGGTTTGCATGACTTTTGAACCGCTGCTTGCAAGCTCGAGCATTTCTTCATAATTGATTGCATTAATTTTACATGCACCAGGCACTATTCTTGGGTCTGCAGTGTAAACACCCTCGACATCTGTAAAAATTTGACAGGTTTTGGCACGAAGTGCACCTGCGATCGCAATCGCACTCAAATCTGAACCGCCCCGGCCAAAAGTGGTTAAATCACCCTGATCATTAACACCCTGAAAACCGGCAAGTACAACTACTTTTCCCGACCTTAATTGTTTGCGAATATCTCCTCCACTGACTTCACGAATCCGGGCTTTACCATGAAGGCCTTCGGTCAGAATACCTGCTTGCCAGCCGGTTCTGGAAACGGATGGAACTCCAAGCGAATCAAGAGCCATACTCAAAAGAGCAATCGTTTCCTGCTCCCCACAAGTCATCAACACATCCATCTCCCGGTCGGAAGGAGCTTTCTGTATAGCCTTTGCTCGTTCAATCAACTCGTTTGTGACTCCAGATCTTGCAGAAACAACCACCACTACTTGGTGTCCTTCGTTGAATGTCTGTTTAACCCGTCTAGCTACTCGCTTGATACGGTCTACATCTCCGACAGAAGTTCCACCAAATTTTTTTACAACAATACTCATTACTTAGAAAATGAATTTGGATCAAAAACGCGAAACAATACAGGCTTTTCCTTCACGCCATGAAGCTGTTCAAGAGATTGAATCGCCAAATTGATCGAATGTTCATTTGTATCATGAGTGGTTAAAATAATGCTCGCGGTCGAGGATTCATTTTTCGGGCTTTGTGAAACGGTGGCAAGACTGACTTGATGCTCGGCTAGACAATCAGCAACCTTAGCCAATTGACCCGGGCGATCATCAACGGTAAGTCTTAGATAAAATGAACCTTCAATTTCGACAGCATTTGCGGGTTTACATTCATCTGGAGAAACATGCTTCAATTTGATTCCTCCGGAAATTCCATTTTTGGCTTTCACCACATCGACAATATCGCTGATCACTGAACCAGCTGTCGGGTCCTGCCCAGCCCCCCGTCCGGTTAGGACAACCGTACCAACGACCGATCCGGTCAGACTGATTCCGTTATAGACTCCATCGGTTCGGGCAATAATCTCGGCCATTGGAACGAGTGACGGATAGACTCCAACTGATATATGATTATTTTCAAAATTTCTGCGAATCACACCAATCAATTTAATTTTACATCCAAGTTTTCTCGCAGCCTGTAAATCTTCTATGGAAATCCTTCTGATCCCCTCCACGGTAATATCTTTGAGATTCACCCAAATACCATGGGCTAAATAGGCGATAATGACGGCCTTATGGGCTGCATCTACCCCGTCCAGATCCAAGGATTCATCGGCCTCCACATACCCCAGCTCTCGTGCATCCGACAATACATCCTCAAATGAAACCCCTTCCTTTTCCATACGGGTAAGAATATAGTTTGAAGTACCATTTAAAATTCCATAGATAAGTGGAAATTCATTGGCCACCATACTTTCACGAAGAACTTTAATGATAGGGATACCCCCCGCTACACTGGCTTCAAACCCATAATGCACCCCTGCTTTTTCAGCCGCTTCAAATAATTCATCTCCGTGTTCGCAGATAAGGGCTTTGTTTGCCGTAACCACAGATTTTCCATTTCGGAAGGCACGAAGAGTTAAATTCTTTGCTTCTTCAATCCCACCAATTAATTCACAAATCAAATCGATATCCGGGTCATCCACAATCGATTGTGAGTCGGTGGTTAACGCATTATCAGAAATCTTGATTTTTCTTTCTTTAGTAAGTGAACGTACAGAAGCTTTTTTGGGAATCACTTGGACACCAAGAATTTTTTCCCAAAATTGATTATTCTCTTCCAAATGCTTCCAGGTCCCCTGACCCACCGTGCCAAAGCCAAGGATACCTATATTCACTGTTTTGGTTTTGTTTTCTGCATTCATCTCTAAATATTTTGGGTTAGTCCTTAGGCTTGCGTTCAAATCGATTTTCAGTTCCATCTCTTAACCTTTGTAAATTGGCACGATGCCGCCAAACGATCCATCCCATGATCAGAAGGGCTAATAAAACCTTAGCCAATTGACCATCCTTTGTCTCTGCTGACCCATAGGCAACCATTGAGCAAACAGGTAAACTCAAGCCAAAACCTATCGAGGCAACCGCAACATAACGGGTGGTTATGAAAATAACGAACCAACTAACCAGACCTATAAGCAGACATCCAGGCATGACCCCAAGCAATCCCCCCATTGCAGTTGCCACCCCTTTACCACCCTTGAAATTTGAAAAAATAGGATAGGTGTGCCCAAGAACTGCGGCAGGTAAGGCCCACAAGGCAAGACTTGGATCNCCNGAAAAAGCAACCAAACCTATTTTGAACCATACTGTTGCCAAAATTCCTTTAAGAAAATCTAAAATAAATACACTGTAACCCGCAGCCTTCCCAACCGAACGTAGAACATTTGTGGCCCCGGGGTTTCCACTGCCTACGCTGTAAATATCAACGCCCATTTTCTTGGCCACTAGAACCCCGAATGGAATGGAGCCCAATAAGTATCCGACAATTATGACTGAAACTGTTTCTAGCGAAAACATGGAAAACTAAAGTTGAGAGAGTAAATGACCGATAATTAGAACTCAGCCCTGCCTCGAAACTCTAGCTTCCTGAATATCTTCATCCTGTTCTATTGCTTGCAAGGCATTCGCAGGGGGTTCTTCATCTAATTCGAAAATTGTAAGGGCCCATTTACCTTCTTCTGCACGGCTCAAGGACATATTTGCAATATTGACTGCACAATCACCAAGCATAGTGCCAAGTTTTCCAACAATTCCGGGTTTATCAACATTTCTTACTACAAGTAAAGTATCTACTGGCCTTACTTCAATAGCTTGGCCGTCTACTTCCACAATTCTTGGGTCGTTACCCATACCCAAGAGAGTGCCCCGAACCGAACGTAAATCTCCGTCATTTGAAAGGGTACATACTTCAATAAGTTCATTATAATCTACAGATTTAGAAGATTTAATGGTCTCAACCTTGATTCCGAGATCCTTAATTTTAAAAGGCGCATTGACATCATTAACCCCCTCATCTCCAACTACTCCTGATAGCCATCCTTTTTGCACCGCACGGGTCAGGGGAACGCAGTCTACATCAACAATTCCTCCAAAATAAGTGATTTTGATCGATTCAACAGATCCTTTCGCTGCCTGCCGGGCAAAGGCTCCCAAGCGGTGGCAAAGATCAAGGTACGGACGTAAACTTTCCAAATCTTTTGGGTCGATTGAAGGCATATTAATAGCGTTTCTAATCCTTCCACCGTTTAAAACTTCAGCGACTGCCTCCGCAATTTCCACCCCCACACTTTCCTGAGCTTCCGCCGTGGAAGCTCCCAGGTGTGGAGTCAGAATGAGATTTTCTTCCTTGCGAAATGGGTGATCTTCGGGAAGGGGTTCCTGCTCATAGACATCCAGACCGGCCGCCCCAACCTTTCCGGAACGAAGTGCATCCAATAAAGCATCTTCATTAATGATTCCACCACGTGCACAATTAAAAACGCGAACCCCATCCTTCATTTTAGAAAATGCATCCGCATCCACCATGCCTCGGGTTTGATCAGTCAAAGGCATATGTACGGTAAGGTAATCCGCCTCTATAAAAGCCTGATCCAATTCGACTTTTTCCAAGTCCATTTCTTTGGCCCGGTCCTCCGTCAGATAAGGATCATAAGCAACCACTCGCATATCAAAAGCTTGTGCACGCTTGGCCACTTCCGCACCGATTCTACCAAGGCCAAGAACAGTGAGCGTTTTACCGCGCAGTTCTGCCCCTTTCAGTTGCTTCCTTTCCCATTTACCATCCCGCATACCCGTAGCACCACGAACAATTGCACGGGTACCACAAAGCATATGAGTGAAAGTTAACTCAGCAGTGGCAACTGTGTTTCCACCCGGTGTGTTCATCACAATAATTCCTTTTTCAGTCGCTGCGTCTAGGTTTATATTGTCTACGCCAACCCCCGCTCTTCCTACAACTTTTAATTTGGTGCTTCCCGCAATCACATCAGGTGTGATTTGCGTATCACTACGAACGATAATTGCGTCTGCATCCTTGGCAATTTCCTCAACCTCCTCAGGAGAGGAACCGTAGGCTTCGACAACCTCAAAGCCATCTTGTTTTTGTAAATAATCAACTCCGAGAGGAGAAATTCGATCAGCAACGAAAATTTTCATATTTTGATAGGGATAAAGCGTAAATATCATGCTCATCGATGGTAATATGGCAATGTTGAAAGCAATTTGTAAAATATTGACTTTGCCCCTCTGCGTTCCCTTGGCATGATGTTCAATTTATCATGTTTGAAAACCTCACAGAAAAACTTAGTAAAACTCTCCGGAATCTTAGGGGTGTTGGAAAACTATCAGAAGAAAATGTAAGCGAAGCCCTTGGAGAAGTCCGAAAAGCATTGTTGTCAGCCGATGTACACTTTCGGGTAGTTCGGGAATTTGTCGACGAGGTTAAACAGGCCTGTCTCGGCCAAGATGTTTTAAAATCAGTTTCTCCAGGTCAACAGGTTGTTAAAATTATCAATGATGAATTGGTTAAACTACTGGGCGAAGGCAATGTCGAGTTACGTGATGAAAAGCCACTAAGGATAGTAATGGTCGGGCTGCATGGTGCAGGAAAAACGACCACCTCCGCTAAGCTAGCTAAGCGCTTGGCTAAAGACGGAAAATCTCCCATGCTTGTGGCATGTGATGTTTACCGTCCGGCTGCAATCGACCAACTTGAGTTTCTAGCTAATCAGGAAAATTTTTCTTTTTACTGCGACCGAAATAGTCAAGATGTTACTCGAATAGCTCGGGCCGCGTGGGAAGACTCGAAACAAAAGGGATCGGATGTAGTTATTTTTGACACAGCGGGCAGGTTACAAATTGACGACGAACTGGTTGGAGAACTGGAAATCTTAAACAGGGAAGTTAATCCTCATGAAATTTTACTGGTCGCTGACGCTGCTCTTGGCCAAGAGGCTGTCAATGTTGCTAAAACATTTCATGAAAAATTAGGACTCACCGGAATTATCCTCACCAAGGTGGATGGAGATGCCCGTGGCGGATCGGCTCTTTCCATGAAAAAAGTTACTGGAGCACCCATCAAATTTATGGGTGTAGGCGAAAAAATTGATGATTTTGAAGCATTCCATCCCGATAGACTGGCCTCAAGAATACTTGGTATGGGGGATGTGGTCTCTCTTGTGGAAAAAGCACAGGAAAATCTCGACCAAGAGGAGTCTACTCGGATGGCGGAGAAAATGCTCAAAGCCGAATTTGACTTTGAGGACTTCCTCTCTCAAATGCGACAAATGAAAAAGCTCGGTTCTATGGGATCCATTGCTCAAATGCTTCCAGGTATGGGCAATGTACAAGTCGGAGACAAAGAAGAGGAAGCCCTCGCTAAACACGAGGCAATCATTCTCTCGATGACAAAGCAGGAAAGGCGTGTACCAAGAATAATTGGAGGATCCCGAAGGAAAAGAATCGCATTGGGTTCCGGGGTTCAGATTCGCGATGTCAACCAACTGATCAAACAATTTTCCCAAATGCAAAAGATGATGAAGAAAATGAAGGGTGGGAAAATGAAACGGATGATGGAAGGATTTGGGGGCGGTGGGATGCCAAGTATGGAGGACATGGATCCGAAAGAACTGGCAAAATTAGCCAAACAATTCAAATAGATTTGGAACAAAAAAAAAGGCTTTTCCCAATATTAAGAGAAAAGCCTTTGGGTGCTTAAAAGCTTGGTTTACGCTTGATCAAAACGATCCGCATTCATCACCTTAGTCCACGCAGTGACAAAATCTGATGTAAACTTATCGTGAGAATCCGAACAGGCATAAACCTCGGCATAGGCACGCAACCTTGAGTTGGAACCAAAAGCAAGATCGGCACGGGTGGCAGTCCATTTTAGTTCACCGGTCCTGCGGTCATGCCCTTGAAATTCCTCTGCTTCCTCATCGACTGGTGTCCATTTGGTACTCATATCTAGCAAGTTGACGAAAAAGTCATTGGAAAGAGTTTCCGACTTATCCGTGAAAACTCCGTGATTGGATTTTCCGTGGTTTGCCCCAAGTACCCGAAGACCACCAGTCAAGACTGTCATCTCGGATCCTGTCAGACCGATCATTTGAGCACGATCCAAAAACAAAGCTTCGGTAGCAACACTATAACGCTTCTTTAAATAGTTTCTGAATCCATCAGCGACTGGCTCCATAACATCAAAAGAGTCGACATCTGTTTGCTCCTGAGAAGCATCCATGCGACCAGGCATGAAAGGTACATTAATTTCAGTACCTGCTTTCTTGGCCGCGGATTCCACGCCTACTCCACCCGCAAGCACAATCAAATCGGCCATGGAGATATTTATATCACCCTCATTGAATTCTCCCTGTATAACCTCGAGTCTTTCAAGAACACGGGCAAGTTGAATGGGTTGGTTGACTTCCCAATCTTTTTGTGGTGCGAGACGAATACGAGCTCCATTTGCTCCTCCACGCATGTCAGTACCTCGGTAAGTGGATGCAGATGCCCAAGCAGTGGTTATCAAATCGGAAATCGAAATGCCGGATTCCAGTATCTTCGATTTCAAAGAGTCGATCTCGGAGTCGGAGACCAATTCATGGTCACATGCAGGGATTGGATCTTGCCAGATCAAATCTTCATCAGGAACATCAGGACCCAGATATCTAGTCTTCGGTCCCATATCTCGGTGGGTTAACTTATACCAAGCCCGAGCAAATGCGTCTGCAAAATAATCCGGTTCAGCAAGGAATTTTCTGGAAATTTTTTCGTA
>NHCX01000008.1 GCA_002168015.1 Verrucomicrobia bacterium TMED44 | reverse complement strand
TGGGGAGTTTGACCCGAAAACTGGATACACGCTTACTGGATATCCTGATGGTCAAGCAGCATGGTTGGAGGACAATTCAACTATCAGAGTAGCCTACCAGTCTGAAAGTTACGCAACGATGGGGAAGGAAACTTACCCGTGGGAAATGTCCAGCGGGGTATCCTTCACAGGTTCTCACATTCATACCATTGATTACGACCGTTCTGCCTTTGCTGACTTTCTCAAAAACAATGATCCAGCCAGTTCCATGTTCAAATCTTCCGGAAAGCTTTTCCACACCATCTACAATGTCTTTGGTAACAAAGTAGTTCCAAAAGACAAAGGTGGATTATGGGGTAACCAAACCGACGAAAACGGGACAATCATCGAGTTTGCCGATTACATGCAATTATCGGAAGCAGACTTTTTCTTTCAGTCATTTTGCGGGGCATGGTATGAAAAGAAAAATCGTTATGGGAGCAACAAGGGTTTTGCCGATGATGTTTGGTTCACTGCGGAAGAATGGTCAATAAGCTATATGTTTCCGAATTATAGTCAAAGTGTTGCTGACTCCACTATGGGCTTGGCTTCCATTGTAGTGGATATCGCGAACGAGACTGCATACACGGTCCCAGCCCTCGGACAAACAGGTTATGAAAAACTGATGCCGATTAACCCAGGGCATACCGATTATGTGGTTCTTGTTCTTGCCGGTTACAACCACAATCAAGAACCTGCCCCAAACAAGATTTATGTCGGTATTAAAGGTAAGGACGCAAATGGTACTGACATTCCAACGACCGCAAACGCCCGTGACCAATTTCTATCCAGGAACGGCTTACTTTTCGGAAAAATTTATGGCCTTGCTGTGGCCAACACAGATTACAACTCAACTCTTGGGATAGCGACACCTGACCCAACAGCTAAAATGATGGATGCCTACATGAAGGACGCCAATGCCAGCAATAATTTCAGCGGAAAATTCTACCCAACTTCATTCCGTTGGGACGGATTTGATACACCTGAAGCGGTCAAGGATACAGAAATGAAGCTTTGGGAGAAATCTTCCGAGCAACCAACCGGATACACCTTTTTTAACGGTGACACCAAGACGGAGCATCCTGCCGCGGATCCTGACATCACCAAGCATCGATTCATACAAAATATGACAGACGAGGGTGGGCTTCTTGGTTTTGACTTTGGGGATCTTGCCGCACAACTTACTGCAGCATCGGGTACACTTCCCGCATCTTTAGATGTAAATGTTACCCGTTTGGTTGCAGCGGTTGATGGTGCTATGACCCTGGATGTGGGAGGAAAAGGCGTAGGGAATGGCACCACGGAAACTGCCGCCATTCATATTGAAAAGAATGCATCCAAAATGGTTTCCCCAGATGGTTTATTTTGGGCCAAGACCGCCGATGCTGATATTCTGATCGTAGATGAGGATTCAGGGAATGATTATGGTGAACGCAAGTATGCGTTGATACTTAATCCGACGACATTTGAAGTTAATTCAACCGGCTATTTTCTCGCTCAGGCAGGCGGGAATAAAAATGTTCGTGCGAGTTATGGAATTTCCGCATATGGAAATACTTTTGATTACGCCACAACTTCAGAGTTTTCGGGAAGTTGGAATGTGTCCGCCCTGGTTGCAAGAAAGGCGAATGGAAGCTTTTATTCTCCATCTGAATTAGCAGGTACGCAAGAGGATACCATTAACCAACAAATCGATCACAACGATTCAAAATTCATTGGTGTGCTCCAACATCGCTCCGAATCCGGAGGTCCGGTCGCGAATTTCCGGAACGATCGCGGTGGGCAGATTCTGATGTTTGGGTTGGACTTGCCAATTGGCGGAAGGAACACAACTGGATCATCTCAACACAAAACCCTCACTTTTCTGGAGGCAAATTCATCAGCATACACCAACCCTAACGAAGATATACAAGACAGTGATAACTTAGGCAGGCTCAAGACAACTACGGCCAATGGAGATGCGGACGGAGACGGACTTTATGAAACCATTTATGCATATGGTGGTCGTTCCTTTTCGATTTGGGATGAAAATGGAAAACTGGTCTTTGATTCCGGTAATGATTTGGAAATGATTGTCCGCGAGAAACTGCCCAACAATTACCATGCATCCAATACAGTAAACGCCGGTGACAACCGCAGTGATGACAAAGGCACAGAACCCGAAGGCTTAACCATTGGAAAAATTGGCGATAAGATTTATGCTTTCATCGGGCTTGAAAGAGTGGGAGGTGTTGTTGTTTATGATATTTCCCAACCAGACGCACCCGTTTTCCTTGATTACGTTAATAATCGTGACTTTGCTTACGCTCCTTATGTCGATGACGATGATGACAACGATGTCAATACCACCACCGCACCCTTGGCTAAGGACTTGGGCCCTGAGGGTCTCGTTTTTGTCTCCGGAATGGACAGCCCAACCGGTTCACCATTACTCATTGTAGCCAATGAAGTAAGCGGAACTACGACCGTTTACAAAATGGAGGGTAATTTTCCCCTTCATCCTGTTTCTGACTTGATCATCCGATCTGGCACTGATGCCCTTCATCTTCAGTGGAAAGACACCAACAACCAAGAGCAAGGTTACGATGTTTACCGCAAGGCAAATGATGAGNCTGTATTTTCCAANNTAGCAACCTTNTCGGCAAATGTTTCCAATTGGTCGGATGAGACAGTTGNTTCCGGGAAGTCTTACGCTTACCGGGTGGATGCCTACAATGCAAGTTACACCTCTTCTTCAACTGAGTCTGAACTCTTTGCACCAATCAAGCCAATACTCAACTTACTTTCCACTTACAACCCTGCCAAAGAAGATTACGCGGAAGTTCCCGCATTTGATCCATTTACGAATCGAATTTTNGTAAGCAACGGCAAAGAAAAAAGGGTGGATGTAATGGAGCTGGACCGCAAGGGAGTTGTAACTTTTAAGTTTTCCCTTCCAATACCATCNACTTTCGGAGGNATTAANGCTGTTTCTGTAAGCAATGGNATTTTGGCGGTCGCGGTNGAAGCACCAGTTAAACAAAATAACGGTGGTNTTTTATTCTACGATACAAGAGTNAAAAATGGAGGNTCTCCCATCACTACGGTNTCCGTGGGTGCTTTGCCTGATCACCTGACCTTCACCCCCGACGGTCTTAAGCTCGTTGTCGCTAACGAGGGTGAACCTTCGGATGATTACACGAACGATCCTAAAGGTTCGATAAGCATTATTGATGTNAGTAAAATAAATCAGATTCGTAACGATGCGTCTTCCANCCNTACGCTTCCGGTAACTACCCTTGATTTTACCGCCTACGATTCCAAGAAAGCCGAATTGGTTGCCAAAGGGGTGCGTATTTTTGGAAAAAATGCCTCTGTTTCCCAGGATTTGGAACCCGAATATGTCGCAATCAGTGCGGACTCCACCAAGGCTTTCGTTACTTTACAGGAGAACAATGCTCTGGCTTTTGTTGATCTTGTGACTTCTTCGATCACAGACATCAAGCCCTTGGGTTTTAAAGATTACAATGCGCTGGGATTGGCCTTTGATTCCAATGACAAGGACAAGTCGTACAACCCATACCCTTGGCCCGTTCTTGGTATGTATCAGCCCGATTCAATTGTATCTTTTACCATAGATAATGCAGGCCCTCCTGTATTCCAAGAGGTCAANTCTGCTTCCACCAATGCGGCTTTTACCGGCGGTTCTATCTCTACTTCTTACAGAAGCAGGTCGATTGCAACCTTTGCGATGACTGGTGCTGAGATCAGTGATTATGATCCTATCAATAAAATTCTGTATGTCGTGGGTGGAGGAAATGTTCTTCTCACCGTTAATCTCTCGAATCCTGCAATCCCAGTTTTGGACAATAACATTTCCCTGGGTGCCACCGCGCAGAGTGTTGCGGTCAAAGATGGTTATGTGGCGATTGCACTCTCCAACTCCACCGACAAAACCCAAAATGGAACGGTTGCCCTCTACTCTGTCGCAACCAAAGATAAGAACGCCAGTTTGGTAACTACCTTCACTGCCGGTGCATTACCTGATAGTGTGGCATTTTCTAGCGATGGAAATGTTATTGTGGTTGCAAACGAGGGAGAGCCTAATGATGCCTACACGGTTGATCCTGAAGGTTCAATTACTGTCATTCGTCTGAATAGAAAAAATCCTACCGCTAGTGTTGTACACCAGTTAGGGTTCAGTTCTTTCACCACTTCCAATTTGACTGCTGCCGGAGTGCGACTGAGTGGACCGAATAAAAATGTCCCCACCAAGGATTTGGAACCAGAGTATGTTACCATCGCACCGAATGGGGAAAAAGCGTTTGTATCCCTTCAGGAAAACAACGCAATTGCCATTGTTGATTTGCTCAGTGACATCCCCAAAATTGAGTCAGTCGTGGGTGCTGGGATCAAGGACTGGTCAGTGGGTGGCTTAATAGTTGACACCACGGATAAGGATTCAGGGGTAAATTTTGGATCTGCATCCTTTAAGGGTCTAAATATGCCAGATGGTATGGATGCTTACACCGCCGGTGATGGCAGGACCTATTTCATTGCAGCCAATGAAGGAGATGGTCGTGAATATGAAGACAATGGAACCATATCCTACACAGATGAAAATCGGTCTAAGGATTTTGGTTTAACTATTGGGGGTGGTGACCGNATCAAAATGACAACATGGGACAAGAATGGTGATGGNTCCATTAGTGCCGATGAAAGATTTGCATTTGGTGGCAGAAGTTTCACCATTTACGATGATGAAGGAACTTTGGTTTTTGATTCTGGTGACCTCCTTGATACGAAAGCCAACGAGGTGGGTTCATACCCTGACGGCCGATCCGATGATAAAGGTTCAGAACCGGAAGGCGTTGAGATTGCAAATATTGGTGGTCGTTCCATTGCCTTTATTGCCATGGAAAGATCAAGTACAGTNGCTGTATTTGATGTGACCAACCCCAAGGATTCAGTCTTCCTTGAGATGATTAAATTAAATGCATCCCTTGTCAGCCCTGAAGGTTTGAAGTATATTTCAGCCNAAGATAGTGGGAACGGTAAAGATCTCTTGGTTATTTCCGCAGAGTACAAAAAAGGAATTGAAATAATAGAGTTTTCACCTCCATCCGCAATGGATGTTTATTCATCCGAGTTTCTTATTACGGCCAATGAGGGAGATGCTCGTGACTATGGAGGTTATTCTGAGGAAACTCGAGTAGGCAAGCTTACCCTCGATTACAACGGCACTGGCTTGCATAAATTTTCCCCCGATTATCCCGATGCCGACCAGAATCTTACCGCTGATAAGTTTAATCTTTCGAGGTTGAAGACCACCACTGCNAACGGGGATATCGATGGGGATGGAAAATATGAAGAGATCTACTCTTATGGAGCAAGGTCCTTTTCTATCTGGTCTGCTAAAGACGGTTCATTGGTTTANGATTCAGGAGTCGATCTCGAAAAAATTGTTCAGCAAACCTATCCTGATAAATTCAATATTGATGACGACGATGTAGACAAACGTAGTGATGACAAGGGGGTAGAACCGGAAGGACTCGCAGTTGGAGAAGTCGATGGTAGAACCTTTGCCTTCATCGGTCTTGAACGTCAAAGTGGAATTATTATCTATGATGTCACTGACCCTCTGCAGCCTCATTTTGTTCAGTACGCCAACAACCGGGACTACTCAAAGAGTTTTGACTCCAAAGAGGCAGGGGATGTTGGACCTGAAGGTTTAACCTTTGTTTCTGCAGACAACAGTCCGACCGGTTATCCTCTTTTAATTGTAACCAATGAAGTAAGCGGTTCCACTTCAGTTTGGGGAATGTCCAACCTGCCCGTTGGACCAGTGAAAGGTCTTAACATTCATCAGGACGCAGATGTTTCCATCCTGAGTTGGGATGATACTTCCTCTGTTGAAAATGGGTTCATTATTTATCGAAAGGAGGGATTTAGTGCTCCCTTTGTGGAGGTTGGTCGAGTAGGGCGTAATGTTACTAGTTTCTATGATGTTCAGATTCAACCAGGTGAATTTTATTCATATAAGGTGCATGCTTATAATGATGTCTCCGAATCTAGACTATCTCAGGTAAAAAGTTCGCAAGCTGATATCCGTCTAACTATTTTGCATGCTAATGATGCAGAGCAACTTATGCCAACAACACTGGGTAATGGCATTTACGGTGGAGCAGCCCTTTTCGTTTCCACAATGAATGAACTTAGGTCTGAGTTCAATTCTAAGGGACATGGTGTGTTAAGTATTTCTGCCGGAGATAACCTCATGCCGGGNAGAGAACTTTCNGCNAGNACATTACCTCTGTTCTCTCATTTTATGGATCAGGCAGGTTTTGAATTTGCTGCAATTGGAAACCATGAATTCGATGCCGGACCAGATACAACTGCAGTGTTTATCAAGTCCGCAAAATACCCAACCTTTTTGTCATCAAATCTTGATTTCAGTGCCCATAAACCCCTCAATGACTTGTTTNCAACCAACAAAATTGTCAAAAGCACTCTAGTTGATGTCGCGGTNGCTGGAAAAACTATTAAGGTAGGATTGGTAGGTGCTACCACTAAAAACCTTAGTTTTATTTCCAGTCCTTCCCCTGTGACCGTTGACATTGATGTTGCAAGTAAGGTGCAGTCAGAAGTTAATTCTCTTTCAACAAATGGAGCAAAGGTTATCATTCTCGTCAGTCATCTTCAGGGTGTGACTGAAGAACTTAGTCTTCTTACCCAGGTCTCTGGAGTAGATNTAGTTGTNGCTGGTGGAGGAGANAATCTCTTGGCAAATCCATCTGACAAATTGGTGCCCGGTGACTATGCTCAAGGATCTTATCCTCTAATCGGCTTAGATAAAGATGGATCAGTAGTACCAGTCGTCACTGTTGAAGGTCAACTCAAGTACATTGGCCGATTGACTCTAAATATTTCTTCATCCGGAGATGTTACTGGATGGAGTGGTGGACCCAANCGGGTAGTTGATTCTGCTATTGATCAGTTNCANGGTATGGTTCCAGACAGAATTGCCTATGAAACAATTGAAAAGCCGGTTAGTGAATTTGTTTCGGGTCTTGCANCAAGTAAGATATCAAATGATATAAATTTTGNCCTTATTGGAGGCAAAAATGATATCCGAGCTCGTGAAACTAATGTTGGGAATTTGGTTGCTGATTCACAGTTATGGGTTGCTCAGACTTATGCTAAAGACAAAAACGCCCCCGTTGCCGATGTCGCTATAGCAAACGGTGGCGGAATTCGGGATAGTATCNATTCTGGCGGTGAATCTGGTTACAAGGTATCGGTTGATGACACTTACAGGGTCCTTCCTTTTGGCAATATCGTGACCGTAGTGCCGAATGTTTCGGCAGCAGAATTAAAGCTTCTACTTGAGAACGCTTATTCCAAAACAGTTTTGTCGGAAGGAAAACCAAAAAGATCTGGTGACGGAACAGGTCGCTTTGCCCAAATTGCCGGTTTCAATGTCGAATATGACATCACTGCGAAACCTATGATCATGGATGAAAACAGTGTCGTCACCCAACAAGGCGTGCGGGTGGTTAATGCTACCATGAACAATGGGAAAAAAATCATAGAAAATGGGATTCCCGCCGACAATCTGACTCTGAATGTTGCCATTGTTGATTTCCTTGCGGACAACAAGGGAGATCAGTACTTCACTTTTCGAAGTGGGGCGATCGACAACATCAAACTTGGTTTTACTTACCAGGCTGCATTAGCCGAATATATTTCAGTCGGTCTAAAGGGTGATTTAAGTAAGTATGAAAAACCAGATGGAAGAATCAAGTTCGACGCAAAGGCTTCTTCTGATGGAGCCAAGGCAAGTTCTGCAAGTGGATACTTTCCAGGTTCTAAAAAACTGGATGGTGGTTGGAAGCAATCAACTTGGTTTGGCACCTTTTGGGACCAACAATTCCCTTGGATATATCATGCAGAGCATGGCTGGTTGTATGCTGGAGGAACTGGAGGTGCGTCCATGTGGTTTTATGACTTACAAACCGGTTGGTGGTGGACCAATGAACAGCATTATCCATATGTTTATTTAGACTCAGTAAAGGATTGGGTATTCTATCAACCTAACGCAGAAAGTAAAAGTCGCTTCTTCTACCTGTTCTCAGACGGTGGCAAGTGGGTAAATTATCCAATGTCTGGTCAATAAGCTTATTGTCCTGAAAGTCACTATATTTCCTACCTACATATTTAGATCATGAAGAAGTTTATTCTAGACATTGTTAGCCTGCATTTGACTGCAGTACTGACCATTGCACCAACTAGTGGATTTGCTCAAGTTGCCATCTCTGAAATTGGAGAAAAACCTTCTGTTAACCCGGGTGATAATCCAAGTTATAATCCTTCCGAGAATGACAGTAGTAAACTTCAAATTCCTTCCGCGGACTCGAAACCAACAGGTAATCCAACTGAAGGTTCTCCAATCACTCCTGATTTAACAAATGTTCCATTTGGAAACCCTGGTAATGTTCATTTCCATGATTCCACAAAATCTGAAAAAAGTGATGGTCCACCCAGTACTACCAAGCTTGATTTATTGGATAAACATTCTGACTTGGATGCAGAAAAAGTGTTAGGTCTAAACAACGATGAACTTGCAGAAATAGACAAGCTTTTGGCTAAAGGTGATTCTGGTTCAGATATTGCAAAGAAAGCAGTTGAGTTAGCCGATAAAGTTAAGACTTTGAGTGGCAGCAATAGCGATCAGGGAAAAAAGGTTATCAAACTGATAACGGAGAAAAACCTGGATCATCTAAGATTGGAGAAAATAGATTCGAAAAGCCTAAGTTTAATTGCAGACTTATCGGTTGATGGAAATCTCGATAGTGAAAAAGCTCTCAAAGTTGCGGAATTGGGAGGTGAACTAGGTCTCAAACTCATCAGTGAAAAGAATTTGGACTTGGAGAAATTGTCCAAAAGAAACTCTGCGGAAATCACCTTAATCAACAGCATAGGTTCTGATGCAACTAAGGCTGAAAAAGCTCTCAAAGTTGCGGAATTGGGAGGTGAACTAGGTCTCAAACTCATCAGTGAAAAGAATTTGGACTTAGAGAAATTGTCCAAAAGAAACTCTGCAGAAATCACCTTAATCAACAGCATAGGTTCTGATGCATTCAGGGCTCAAAAGGCACTTTCTGTTGCTGAAAAAGTTGGAGAAACTGGACTAGAGTTGGCTGCATCCTCCGATTTAGACATTGGACAATTTGATTCCTTTGTATCCATTGAATCATCTGATGTTACAGCAACTACAAACCTAAGGAATAATCTTATTAAAAATCTCGGAGATGCTTCCAATCGAAATGCCTCCAAGTTCAAGGAAAAGGGAGCTAAAATAATGGCGTTATCAAATATTTCAAACTCCGATGCCAAAAGTTTGATTTTCGAAAAACTGTCCAAATTAGACACAACTAAAAATCCTATCGAACAAATTGTTCTCCTTGATGATTCCATCTTGGATAACATCTCAGCTATCGACACCGCACCTGATGAATTGGCAAATCAAGCATTAAGCACGCTCAACAACTCAAAGTTTTCTGCAACATTAAAACTGGAGGTTGATACAACAAAATTAGATGTTCATGATATCAACTCTATATTCAATAATTTTGATCGCTTAGAATCAACAGAATTGGCAGGCAATGAGAATTTCGAAAAGATCAGAGAGCAGATTGCATCTATCATTGTTCTTGATGTCGTCAGTGATAATTTCAAAGTCGAAATCATAAATCCAGATGGAACTGAAACTCCAGTCGAAGCTGCGGTTCAGTTTTCTGATGTTGCTAATACATATGGTTCTGCAGTTTTGGCAGAAATCGAAGGATTAAAATCATCTTCTGCGATCGTTGAAGAAATGAATGAACTCAATCCTAAATTGTATGTAGCTAAAACAAATGGTTCTGATGCCCATCACAATGATGTACTTAATCATCTTGCTGAAAATGGAATAGTTTTGGAAACCTCTCCAAATGGTGCTCAACGATTTAGAAGAACTGCGGATAATTCTGGTGGAAAATCTCCCCTTACATTAATTAAGGAATTTCAAAGGGATTATATCATTGAAGAAGTC
>NHCX01000132.1 GCA_002168015.1 Verrucomicrobia bacterium TMED44 | reverse complement strand
GGATAAAGCCAACCCAAAAATTGCAGCGGATTATCAAAAAGTACACGATGGGTATGATGAAATTGTAAAAAAACATTATCCAGACACAGCCCCGATTGCACAGGTGGATAAATATGATTTTTATGACCAGACCCGCAAAGCGTTTGCGGTTGTAATGACCGGAGACACGCGAATTTACGCGAATTTAATTTTAGCCAAAGGCGTAACCACTTGGTAGGCAAATCAATGTTTAACAGACTTTATGCCCTTTGCTTAACCCCTCTCATTTCATTTTGGAGTGGATGTTTTGATGAAACTTTTGATCTAACGGAGGCTGCTGATCTAACCGACCCTCAGGAGTATAACTCGAACCAGATATTCTTTAAATACCCCAAAAACTGGGAGATTTCCGCAGATAGCAACACGACTGCATTTCATAACATCTACATGCAAACTCAGGGTGAAGCTATGGTTATTTACCAATCCTATCCATCAGATGTGGCAGAAAGTCTAACAACTTTTTCGAAAGATTTTTCTGAAAAAATGACACAGACTGAAATTCCTTTAGGAGAAATTTCGAAATCCGAATTAAAAGCGATTCCCAAGGTGGCAGGGTTCGAAGGTATCGAAGAGACATTTGATATTTCCATAATTGGCATCTCAGTTCCCCATAAACGTATTTTCCTATCCAAGAAGATAGCTGACCGACAGGTTTTCCTAATTTATCAGGCTGCTATTGAGGATCATCCCCAAACAGAATCAGGCTTTAATTTAATTAGGGATACCCTCAAAGAATCGGAGCGAAGTTAACTTTTACCCGCGGGATTTTCCTCCGGAAATATTTACGGTCGTGCCGTGCAAATAACTTGCACGTTTAGATGCAAGAAACACGACCAAATCGGCCACTTCAGTTAATTTGCCAGACCGTCCCAAGGGTATGGAAGATGTGCTACCATACTTTGAGCGCAATTCATCCACGGAAATACCCCGGGTATAAGCAAGTGACTGCTCATAGGCTTCACTACGCATACCCGTAGTTTCCATGATACCGGGAGCAACACCAATCACTCGTACACCCTGTGTGCCGAGCTCTTTTGCCCAGGATCGTGTGACATTTTGATTGGCTGCCTTGGTAGCGGCATAAACACTTTGCCCTTCACTTCCTTCCAAGCCGGACTCAGATGACATATTGATCAAAACCCCACCATTATCCTGTTTCAACATCACCCGTGCAGCAGCTTGAGCACATAGGAACTGTCCCTTGACATTAACCGCAAAGACTTTGTCCCAAATCTCTTCGGTTAATTCTTCCTTGCCGGCTGGGTCAACCAAGAGGCGGGGCACATTAATTCCAGCATTGTTGACCAAGGTATCAATAGATCCCCATGCACCCATTGTGGCTTGAATCATTTGATCCACATCTTCCTTACTGGTGACATCACAACGTGAAAATCGGGCTTCTCCCGGCCCTGCTCCAGTGGCTTCCTGTGCGGCTGCCTGCCCCGCATCTTCTGAAAAATCCGCAATCATTACCTTGGCCCCCACTTCGACAAACCCTTTAGCCACCGCCAATCCTATGCCAGCAGCACCTCCCGTGATGACCACCACCTTATTTTCTAATTCTGTCCATTCCATAATTTGTCTTCTTACCATTTAATTTTATTAAATTAAGCTCAACGGATGGGGCAACCCGTAGCCTTCATAAAGCGATTCCTCCACCTTTCTTGACCAGCATCCTCCATTTGACTCCAACTCCTCTGCTGCTGCCAATAGAGCGGTTGATACATGTTTCTGTTTACCAACAGCTGCATCCCTGAAAGCCTGATAATCTATTGCCACATAGGGTAAATCTGTCAGCTCAGTAAAGGAGTAGAAAGAACCAAATGGTTGCTCGGCTTCGACTTTCTCCATCATTTGTGGAACCGCAGATAATCCACACACACCTTTAACCATCCAGTCAAAACTGACGGGGTTATTAGCCTGCTCAACCATATCATCCGAATGTGGCTCAGATGTATTGGTCATGTACCACGGGACATTATTTCCGCAAATCTGGTGCCTCGAAACATAGTGTGCATGTCTTGAACGAATGGGTGCAGTGAGATCACCGTCTATGAAGTTGACCGCTGCCGAACGAGCAAGTCGTGATTCAATTTGAGTATACCTGTCAGCGGCTGCTTCTCCACTTCCTGCAATAAATACATCTGTCAATAAATCTTCATTCTTCGCTTCCTCGACTCCTTTGGGCAATGATCCGCTAATATCGAGATATACCTTTGTTCCTTGAGGTATTGCTTGAAGATAAGCCTGGAGACGATCTTCCATTCCTTCAAACCCGAGAAGGCCGACGATTGCGTCCCTTGATAGGCCACGGTATCGTAACGGATCGTTGGGTGCTTCGTTGTGATGCATTGCCTGGATACTTTCTAATACTTCATCTTCCAGACTACCTTGCGAAACTGAACGGGAAATCGGCATCTCAATCAACAAATCCGGATCCACGGCTCCAGCATAATTATTTAGGTTTCCACCTTCCGCCAAAATTGCGGTTGCCTGCTGATAAGTCTCCTGAGATGCATAATTTGTCCAGACTACCTCAGATTTTCCGTATTCGGTTAATTTTTCAATTATCTCAGGATCCTTACGGTCGACTAAGACTACTCGGGTTCCCCTCTCGCGTAAATCCCTGATCAAAGCATAGCTTTCCATCTCGTCTAATTTCGATTTGGAGCCAGTAATGTAAACTACAGGCGGAAGCTCTTGATCTGAAACACTGGCCACAATTGTTAGATTAATCATAGCCATCCGGGCAGTACCTGATAAGTAAGTTACGATAGCACGCGAAGGTACGCCGTACCTAAAATTTCCTTTTTCATCAAAGGTAAATATGTGCTTATTTGTTCCGTAGTTACAGGCAAATGGTTCCGCATGAGCGAGCGAAATCAAACTAGTGTTTTCCTTGGGTGAGACCGAGTTGAATAAATTACCAAAACCTTGAGAACGTATAAATTCAGGAGCTGCACACGGAATACGGTTGAATTGACGAAGTCCCCCAAGAAAACGGTATGAGTAACCAAGAGCTGCCAAGACCCCATCTGCCACAGGCTTGAACTCAAGAGGATCAATCGGTTCACTTGCATGACCCGGTGTAATCACCACCAAGTCGCCCTCCTTGACTTTGGAATCTGCTGGTGCCTTCAATACAATCTGCANGGTCTCATGTCCAAGTGCAATCTGATCNGCACCGGATGGAACCCGGGCATGGGCATCAAACTGGCGTATTGCCTTGGCATCAGAGGCACAACGGCAATTTCCCAGGCTGGCCAAAAGGTAGTGAGATCCTTCAAAGCTTGCTGCTGGTAGCTCATCGCTAAGAATCTCGATCCGGTTTGGTCCAGTCAGGAAAACCCCCAAATGAGACCTACTGGCCTCTACAAGAAGTTGTTCGGATCGTTGAAGAAGAGAGTCAGCCTTGGGTTCACTCATAGGTCAGATGGAATAATACAGGGATTCAGGNAACCAGACANTTTANACGCCTTCTCGTTGGCGCTTAAGGAGTTCTCCTGTNGTCGGATTNGTGCTCATTTGATGGCCTGACAAAGGAAGAATTCNTTCGTGAATTGCATCAATCATCCATTCGGGCTGCGGAAAGTAATCACTTTCAACCTCTGCNCANGGTGTAATCCAATTCCGGGAACCTACNACAACTGGAGGCGCATCCAGTTGATCAAAAGCNAGTTGACTAATTTTGGATCCAATATCGTGAAGTACCGAACCTCGTTCACAAGCATCAGAAGAAAGAAGNACTTTACCNGTCTTNCTCACTGACTCNATTAATGGATCGTAATCCAACGGNCTAATTGATCGGCAATCAAAAACATCACAGGTTACTCCGTATTTCTGTTCTAAAATATCAGCAGCTTCAAGTGCCCGGTACATAGTCGCTCCTACAGTAATTAAAGTAATATCTTTTCCAACCCGTCGCTGAGCAGGTGGTCCAAAAGGAATTTCATAGTAATCTGCAGGCACTTCCTTTTCGAAAAGTTCTCCAATATCATAGAGTCTTTGACTNTCGAAAAAGATCACCGGATCACTACCAGCAAGTGCAGTGTTAAGCATACCCTTGGCATCGTAAGGGGTAGAAGGAAATACCACTTTCAAACCAGGAATATGGTTTACCAGTGCACACCAATCCTGNGAGTGCTGGGCTCCATATTTTGAACCAACTGANACTCGAAGAGTAACTGGCATTTCCAGAATACAGGCGGACATACTTTGCCACTTGGCAAGCTGATTAAAAATTTCATCCCCTGCACGGCCCATGAAATCACAATACATAAGTTCAACCAGAGCACGTCCTCCCTCAAGNGCNTATCCTACTGCNGTTCCGACAATCGCAGCCTCTGAGATTGGTGAGTTAAAAAGGCGGTGATATGGAAGTGANTCGGTTAATCCTCGGTANCAGGCAAAAGCCCCACCCCAGTCACGATTTTCTTCTCCGTATGCAACCATAGTNGGATCTGTTTCAAAGCGGTGTAAGGCCGCTTCAAAAATTGCATCACGATACTGAAAAACTTTATTCTTAGATACCGGTTTACCGTCAATCACGCCAGCTCGAGACTTTTTGGCTAAGGCCTGCACCCGCGGATTCTCATCATGTGAAAGAAGTAATTCCGGCTTACGATCTGGATCATAACTNTCTCTCTTGCGGCTGGANAACATCAATCCTGCAATTTTTTCCGATGGGAGNCGGGGNGANACATCAAGATCAGATGCTAAACGAAAAGCTTTGGTCATTGCAGATACNACATCACTCTTTCTTGATGTAATAGCATCCTCATTCAGAAGACCAGCTTCTGTTAATTCTTTCGCATACGAATTGATTGGGTCAAAAGATTGCCAAGCTTCAATCTCTTCCTTAATTCGNTAAGAAGAAGCATCTGAAGGTGAGTGCCCCGAATACCGATAAGTAACGGTCTCAAGTAAGATGGGNCCCTCCCCTTTTTCGATAAGTTCACGTTTTCTGCGAATGGCATCNGCTACTGCNAGAGGATTATATCCATCNACTCTTTCTGCATGCATCGACTGNGGGTTCACNCCGGCTCCGACACGGGCAAGGTAATCAAANGCCATAGTCTCNCCTGCNGTCTGNCCACCCATNCCNTAAAANTTATTCATGAAGTTAAAGATAATGGGCAACCCACCACGCATTGATTCATCCCAAAGTTCGTGAAACTGTCTCATGGANGCAAAATTCATNGCTTCCCATGTNGGACCNCANCCCATAGAAGCATCCCCAATATTTGAGATCACCAANCCNNTCTTNCGGTTNACNTTTTTAAANAGNGCNGCNCCNGTTGCAATNTCAGCNGACCCNCCNACAATCGCATTNTTNGGTANNATACCAAANGGAGGAAANAACGCGTGCATAGAGCCACCGAGCCCACGGTTAAATCCATTTTCGCGGCCAAAAATCTCTGCCAAAGCCCCGTACAAAAGAAAATCTCTCGCCAACTGCTTTACATCCGATGCACCGTCCTTCTCGACCACTCGGAAACAATCACCACCAAGGAAATCTTTCATAATGGTCAGGAGACTATCATCATCTAACTTGCGTATGGCGGACATACCCTTGGCTAAAATTTCTCCATGTGAACGGTGGGAACCTAAAATATGATCATCCACATCCAAAAGAAATGCCTGCCCCACAGCAGAGGCTTCCTGCCCAATTGACAAGTGAGCAGGTCCCTTATGATCGTATTCGATTCCTTCATAGGAGCCCTGAGTTTTAATAGTTTGAAGCATACTCTCAAATTCACGAATCAGGAGCATGTCCTCATAGATTCCGATGAGTGCTTCATCGCCATAGATTTCTTTTTCCTTGGCAAGATCCTGCTGATATTGATTCAAGGGAACTTCCGCAAAAGGAATGCTCCCCGCTTGGCGTTCTTTCGTTGGTTCTACAATTTGTGACTTCGGCATAGCGAAAAAGGTTTAAGGATTATAAATTAAAAAAATTAGCGAACGGCCATGAAGACGTCCTTGATGATTTCGGAGGTCGTTGGATGTGGGAATACAATTTCTTCAATCTCTTCTTCCCGAAGCTCCGTCTCCAACATGGCGGTGGCTCCAAAGATCATTTCAGAACAAGCGCCGCCAACCATATGTACTCCAAGTAATTTTCGGGTATCAGCCTCTAAAATAACTTTACAAAATCCGGTTTCATCTGGATTTTCCGCAATATAACGGGCATTAATCGCCATCGGTATCCGGCCAACTTTCACCTTTATACCGCGAGCCTCTGCTTCTTCCTTGGTCAACCCAACCACCGCAACTTCCGGGCTGGTGTAAACCACGGCTGGCATTGAATCATAACGCATATGATCCTTACGGCCCGTAATATTATTAACCACGACTTCAGCCATTCGGCTGGCGGCATGGGCCAGCCAAGCCTGACCGGGAACATCACCAGCCGCCCACAAACCGGGAATATTGGTGGCTCCACGATTATCCACCCGGACGCCTCCTCGGTCATCAATATCGAGTCCCAATTCTTCGAGACCTAAATTTTTGGTATTTGGTCTTCTTCCAGTTGCCACGAGTACCAGATCCGCTTCCAATTCATTGGATCCGGAATCGTCCGCATAGCTCACTTTGTCTGCACTGATCGATTGGACCTTTGCTCCAAGATTAAAATTGACGCCCTTCTTGGCCAATCCCTCGCGGAGACTTGCGGAGACTTCTGGATCTAAATTCGGGCAGATTTCAGGCATCGCTTCGAGAACGGTTACCTGTACCCCAACCGAAGCATACATGCAGGCAAACTCACAGCCAATCACTCCTCCACCAACGACGACCAAATGATTCGGAAGGGATTCCCTGTCTAAAATGCCAGTGGAATCAACTACATGCTCAAGGTCAACCCCAGGAATAGGTGGTATTGCCGGAGATGATCCAGTGCAAAGTAAAATATCCGTCGCCTCATGTGTCTCCCCCTCAATTTCAATTTGAAAATTAGGCAAAAGCTTGGCTTCACCTTCAACTACATCAACCTTGTATTTTTTCATTAGGCCTGCGATTCCATCACGCATTTTATTCATCACATTATTTTTGTGCTGATGGGCCTTGGGGAAATCAAAACGAATGCCCTCCACTTCGACTCCGAAAATAGAGCCATGCTTGGCGTGACGATAGGTTTTGGCTGCCTGGAGTAAGGTCTTGGAGGGGACGCACCCTTCGTTCAGGCAAACGCCTCCGAGTTTCTTTTTTTCAACAAGTAAAACTTTCTTACCCGCCGAGGCGGCTTTTTTGGCGGCAATATACCCTGCGGGCCCTGCACCGATTACAGCAAAATCATATTTCATAAATTTAAATTATTCGTTGGTTATTGAAAGGGGTTGTCCAGGATTTTCTTCAAGCTGGCTGACCAGAGTCTGGAGAAACCTGGCGGCCGGAGCACCATCCACCGCCTGGTGGTCAATGGTTAAGCTCAGCGGAAGGAATTCAGCATATTCAATTTCTCCGGATTCCAGGCGTTTTGGTTTCAGTTCAATCCCACCCACTCCGAGAATGGCTACCTCCGGCACATTCAAGACCGGTGTAAAAGTAGAAACACCCAGCATCCCCAAATTGGTCAGCGTGCAGGATCCGCCGGAAAGATCATCAGGTTGAATGGTTCCTTCGCGGCAGGCAATCGCCAGTTTTTTAATCTCGGCAGAAAGGGCTTCCAGGGAAAGTTCGGACGCCTCCTTGACGACGGGAACCATTAATCCACGCGGAGAATCCACCGCGATACCAAGGTGGACTTTTTCAAACACCGCGAATCGGTTACCGAGGAAATGAGCGTTTAATTCAGGATGAGCACCCAGTGCCTGAATTTGTGCATAGGCGATCAGATCATTGATTGAAATCTTGGACTTACCCGCCTCCACTCTTTCCTTGCGATAAGCTTGAGCAGCGGTCAGTTCAAAGTGAGTATTGAGGGTTAACTGGGCCGAGGTTTGCAGGGATTGAATCATCCTTTCAGCCACCAGCTTGCGAATTCCCTTCACCGGCTCGACTTTGGCTCCCTCGATGGCGCCAGCCTCCCTCATGTCGGATGCAAGAGCCATACCGGCAAGTCCTTTTCCGCGGATGGGAGCTTCAAGACCGTCCCTTGCTTTGGAAATGGCACTGGCGGATAATCGTGGTCGGCCAGATATTACCGCTTCCACATCCCGCTCAATCACTCGGCCATTTGGACCGGTTCCCTCGAGAGTTTCGGAATCGAGGCCGTGACGAAAGGCCAGCTTGCGTGCTCTTGGACTCACTCCTGCACTCACTCCACCCGTTGCGATCGTACTTCCAGAAAAAGGGGCAGCAGCACTCTCCGATGAGGCAGATGCAGGTGCTTCCGTAACCTGAGGGGCGGAAGAAGGCACTTCGGCAGCAACCGGTTCGGGGGCGGAAGTTGCACTCCCGTTATCCGGGCGAAATTCCTCCACATCTTCCCCGTCGTTTCCAACAACCGCGACATTGGCCAAGACTGGCACATCATCATCCGCCTCCCAGAAAAGTGCGAGCACCGTGCCGGCGGCGGTTGATTCCAAGTCAAAACTTGCTTTGTCGGTCTCGATCACCGCAAGGACATCTCCTTCCGCGACCTGATCTCCAACATTTACTTTCCACTCGGTCAGAATACAACTTTCTACCGATTGTCCTTGTCGGGGCATAATTATGGGTTCAGCCATGAGTAATTTCCTATTTCAGTATTATTAATTTCAGAGCAAACGAACTTTGATTCCCCGTTTGCGTAAAGTCTTCACAAAATCTTTGGGGAGGTCATGATCAGAAATCAGAATGTCCACCTGATCCCAGTCAGAAACCCGGGCAAAAGAAACTTTTTCCGCCTTACTTGAATCGGCGAGTAGAATTACCTGACTGGCATGCTCTGCGATCTGCCTCTTAACATAAGCTTCATTTGGATCGGTCGTGCTAATTCCGTTTTTCAGGCAAAAGCCCATTGTGCCCATAAACGCTTTATCCACCCGAATCTGCTCGAGAACCGCCGAACTTAGTGGACCCACCATTGTCTGACTAATCCTACGGAGTTCCCCACCCGTAAAAATAACCCGGGGTCCGCTATCAGATAATTCCTGGACTGCCCGCAGAGAATTGGTTACCACGGTAACATCGGTGCGTTGTTGCAAAAGTCTCGCCATAAAAAGCGTCGTGCTCCCGCCGTCCAGGAAAACAGATTCTTCATGTCCGACCAAAGAATATGCATCCTCCGCAATTCTTTTCTTTTGTTTGCTTGCCTGATTGGTCTTGTCATCAAAAACCGATTCCTCCAAACGGCTTTCCATCGAAACCGCCCCGCCATGTACCCTTTTAACCTTTCCCTCTTCTTCCAGAATCTCCAAATCCCGACGAATAGTGGCAACCGACACATTGAGATTTTTCCGCAAATCTTCTACCCGGGTAACGCCTTCTTCCCGCACAAGTATGCGTATTCGATCCCTTCTTTCAGGGGCAAGGGCTGGATGGGCTTCTTGAATCATTTTGATCGATTTAGATTGATTTTGATCGTTTCTGAAGGAAAAGCAACCCTGAATGGGTAAATTTTGACCGAATTTAGGAACCTACGAAATAGGGGTAAGAATAATCTTCCTTATTGATTTCATCTCTTCTCCTCCTGCCTGACCATGCCAAGCCAAGTCTAGGGCGGCCTGAAGAGTTTTGGTCTTTTTCGTCGCCTGAATTTCATCCAATCCCTTGCGGGCGACTTCCACCATTCTTTGCGGGTTTGCACCCGCATCTACCGCATACCGGATCGATCCAACCAAACGGTCATCCCACCCAAGCTTACGAATGGGGTCACGGGTAACCCGATCGATCGGGTCCCGTAAATATGGATTAACCATCCGCTGAAGAGCATCCTCCGCATATTCGGCAAATCCTTTTTCAGAAAATAGATCGTCAGGAAAACCGGAGAATTTATGTCGAAGCCCAACTCCCGCCTCCTTTATAAAAGCTTCTTTTGTCCAATCCATCAATGCCGGGTCCTGTCTGGCCTCGTGCATAAAGCTCATCCCCTGTTCCTTTGCCTTAATACCCAGGCAATAATGAATTGCGTTATGACCATGGAACTTGGTTAAGGCAAAAGGATCCAGATCCGGCACAGGGATAAACTGGGTTATTCCACGATCAAACCCGTCGGGCGTTTTCTCCTCAATCAAAATTTGATCAAATGCCTCAACCAAAAATGATTTCGAGGAACCAGGTGTGGCTTCCGCTAATTTCTCTTCGGCAATTCTTTTCGAATCCATCACCACCGAGCACATCTTGGCGATCACAGTTTCCGAAAAGCGTACCTTCAGATCCAAAGATGTTGATACATACTTTTGGGATGCCTCCTGCAAGCGGGCTGCAGCCCGTCCGTCATTTTCAGCGGCATAGACCACCGCCGGGGGCCGATCTGTATTATGCAGTTTTTTCTGCAAGCCTTCCGCAAGCAGGGAAGCCACCGATGCCTGCCCTCCTGCATCATAAAGGGTATAACTGGGGAGGGCGGTGCATAATTCATTGGCAGAAGCGATCGCATCGACCAGTTTTTCCCTATCGGTAGGAATCAAAGGGTTAAGAATTTCCAAACCCGATACTTCCACCAGGCGGACATGATCCGGTTCGGCCACATTGCAGGCATAATTTCCCGCAGACTTGCGAATCTGCTCAACAGCTGTGGAATCGATTTCAGAAACCACCAAACGGGAAAAATTCCCTGACCTGTAAGCCTCAGGAAGAAAAAGTCCTCCCTGAATGGCCCCAAAACCGAAGCCTACGAATGTCTTGCCCACGACAGGCCTGCCCTATGCAGACATTACCCGCTCAGCCAAAGATATCACTTCTCTGCTACCGAGACTGTCCGTCAGATCATTTTGCAAGGCTTCATCTCCACGGGGAGAAAAGATCTCTCCAAAACGGGCATAAAATTCATTTTTGGCGGCCACACTGGCGAACTGATCATCCGACCAGGGGCTCAGGTAACCCATACCGGCAAGTCTCTGCAGAGTGGAATGGGCGTGCAAAATTCTCGATCCTTCCAAAAAGTATGGATGCATAGGCTTGAGCTCATCCGAATCAAAGTCGTCGACAAATTTTTGACCTGGGCTGTTCATCTCAGTACCACCAAGAAGAGGCATATTCAAATCCTTACAGATCTCGACCACCTTTTGAAGGTTGGCCAATTTTTGATCCTTGGTCCCAGGGGTGTAGTTACGATCAGGAATAATGTTAAAAACAACCACTCCGGTGGAACGGGCCACCTCGAGCAACTCTTCAATCGCTTCTTCCCCGGCAGAGCATCCGTCCAGCCAGGTCATGGTGGGCAAAGCTCCACATTGCAGGACAAATTCATTCATTTCAGCCATTTTGGGGAAGGATCCAGAGCCTGGCTGCACATACCCTGCCCCACCCTGTTTCATGGTCTTCGCCCGGATCAGGTCCGTCACGCCCCGCCCATCCGGAACATCCTTTAAATCTTCAGCAGCAACGCCGAGTTTTTCACTCCAAAAATTTCGCAAATCACTTTCTTCGGGATACTGGGAAGAGGCTTTCCGTGCATAAGCCAGGCAAAGATGACGTTCGGTGGCATTCCCCTTGGGAACCAAAGGCATCACATCCTGCTCATAATTTAATTCCAAGGGCGAAAGAAAAGCATTTACCCGCTCGACCATAGCCCGGTTTCTTTGTTCAGANGTTTGNCTCATNCNATCAAGAAAAGNCTGNGCNTNCGTCGNNGATNNCGGTGGTGGTAAANCCNGTNCCCATNTGNTAACTGATTCCNGGCTCACCNGGAGANTTNATNACCCGNTCNGANAATTCNGGNACNAANACNCGTGATTCAATNCCCACNCANGCNTTTANNTCAAGNAANCGNCTGGCNTGCCAAAATTCCTCCANTCCATCAAGAACATCAAAGTCAACGATGCCGCCCATCTCCAAACCTGCTCTCTTGGCTTCCAGAGCGAAACGGCTAGGTGAATATCCTTTGTAATTGAAAGAATAAAAGGTGTGAGCGTGAGCGTTTACCCAAGATGTGGGAGGGGGGAAATCAGACTCNGCGGCTTCTTTTCGCAAAGCTTCCGCCCGGACGTTTGAATCAAAATGGCTGCAGGGATCTTCCGAATTCATAATATCCTACCNTTGATCTCGGAAAATGAGCCGAAGCTCAAGGACGAAAAGTTTTTTTACGATTCGTCTTCGCCGATTCCGAATTCCTCAGCCAGGGCAAGACACTCATCCAAAGAGCGCAATCCATCGGTACAAGTGGGATCGGACATGCAGGCAGTTGCGGCACAGGTACCGGTCAGCAAGGATTTTTCGAGGGACCAATTTTCATGAACTCCGTAAAGGACTCCTGCACAGAAAGCATCTCCTGCCCCGGCGGCACCCTTGATATATCCCTTGGGTAAAGCGAGCGACCCATGCCATACTTTTTCTCCCACTTTCGACTGGGCATAAGAACCTTCGGGGAAGTGAATGGCGACTAATTCGCCCACGCCGAGCTCGAACAGTTTACTGGCGGTCTCCTCGATTCCATCATGTAAAAGTTTTCCATTTTCGCGTACCTGCACGCCGGTGACTTTACTGCCTTCCACTTCATTAAGAATGCACACATCCACCTGTTTGAGGGCCGGCCCAATAATCCGGGCAAAACGGTCGCTATCCTCACTTACCACATCGATACTGGTTTTCATACCAGCCGACCGTGCCTTCGCCAAAAGGGCCGCTCCCACCGTGCCATGCTCAGGCTCTTCCTGATCAATCGCATCGAGGAGCAGTAAGTACCCGAGATGGAATATTTTTGCTGAACTGGCAGCGAAATCGATCTCTGTCCCATCCCAGGTGGCATTAGCCCCTCGGTTATGAAAGAAAGTTCTTCGCCCCCCTTCCCTCTCGGTCATCACATCCGTGTATGAGGTACTGGTTCCCGGAGAGACGGAAATAAACCTGGGATCAATCTTATGCTTACGACAGTCCTCGATNATGTATTCACCCAANGCATCCTGNCCGACCAAACCTGCTCCCTGTAAGGGAAANTCTGCCCCCATCTTGGCGAGATCGAGAAGTACATTATAAGGAGAACCACCAGTCCCTTGAGATTGATCAAAAATATTGGCGAGTTGTTCGTGCTTGGGATAAACATCAATGATCTTTACCTGATCAATGATCCAATTTCCTCCGGCAAGCATTCCGGAGCGGGCATGGTTTTGGGTATCTGAGCTCATAGTTTTTCTTATAAAANGAGGTTACAGNAAGAAGGAGTATCCACCTTAAGAAGGGCTTTTTTCTTTGCATGGCAAGGAAAACCTATACTTGGTAAAGCCATGAAAACTTTTTTTTCCACTTTTTTATGTTTTGCTCTGATCTCGTATGGTGAAATAAAATTAGAAGAAATACCTAGATTAAACACCACCACAGCCCTCAAAATTCTGAGTGCCTGCCATCAGGAATCAGTAAATCAAAAAGTAGAAGTTGCGATTGTGATCGTAGGAATGGACGGTCGGATTCTCGCCAGTTCCAAAAGTGAAAAGATGGATCCCGGCCTCTATGATTTTGCGAGGTTTAAGGCTGAAACATCCCGATTCAAAGGGGTAGCCACTGAAGATTTACCCGCNCGGAACGGCAGGGATCTGGAAATCATGAATATAGGAAGCCTAAAAGTCATTCGTGGAGTCCAAGGGGGTATCCCACTTTATTACCAGGGCCATGTTGTTGGTGCCATAGGGGTGAGCGGAGCCAAACCGGAAATAGATAAGGCGATCGCCGTAAAAGGAATCGAAGACCTCAAAGAAATAAAGGCACACAAATAAGAAGTAAAATACTTCCGCGGGTAGCGGGNAAAAAAAGAGCCCTTACCGGGATTACTTCGATTTCTGGGCGATCTTTTTTTCGATCGCAGCGATAGTCACATCCAATGCCTTAATCCGNGCAAAGCGCTTACAGTTTCCTTCAATCACTGTCCAGGGTGCGTATTTGGTGTGCGTGCGTAAAAACATTTCCTGCACCGCTTCTTCATAGGGTTTCCACTTCTCCCGGTTACGCCAGTCTTCCTCATGTAACTTCCACTTTTTCTTTTCATTTTCCTGACGTGCTTGAAAGCGGCGGAGTTGTTCATCCTGATCAATATGAATCCAAAATTTCACAATTGCGGTTCCGAAGTGATGGAAATTCTCCTCCATTTCATTAATCTCACGATAGGCCCGCTTCCAGTCCTCTTGGGTACAAAAACCCTCCACCCTTTCCACCAAGACACGTCCATACCAGGAACGGTCAAAAATCGTGACATGCCCAGACTTGGGAAATTCCGTCCAAAATCTCCAGAGATAATGATGGGCTTTTTCCACATCGTTGGGAGCCGCAGTGGGAATCACCTCATAGCCACGGGGGTCCATTTCTTCGGTAAGTCTGCGGATATTACCACCCTTTCCGGAAGCATCCCACCCCTCATAAACAATCACCATGGGAATTCGTTGACGGTATAGTTCATGATGTAAATATTCAATCCGTTCCTGACGAACTGCGAGCATTTCACGGTATGTTTCTTTGGACAAAGTCAGGCTCAAATCTGTATTCTTGAGAGATGGAGCCGATCGAAAAATTGGCAAGCGACCCTTTGGGACTACCGGCAANATCTTGCCTTTTTCCTGATTCACCCGCTTGGTTAGTCCCTCCACAAGACAGCCAAGTGCCTGTGCGGCGGCCTTCCGGCTATCCTTTGCACTAATTTTGATCCATTTGGATCCNCCCTCTTCATCAGTTTCATCGAACATNTTCTCCACCGCCTTCTTGTAGTCGGCGTATCGGGCATGACGGGCAAGCACGGCGTCGTTCACCCGCCAGGCAGTCGCGGGATTTCCCTGCATTGTGGCCAAGCGGGTGCCTTGTTCTTTTTTACTGATATCCAAAAAGATTTTAAAGAAGACGGTACCTCCATCCCGAAGTTGTCGCTCAAAAGCACGCACATCTGCGTATGCCTTTTCCAATTCATCTGCATGCAAGGTACGGTTGATCGTTGAATCCAACAGATTTCGGTACCAGCTGCGGTCAAAAATGGCCATCCGATCGGCGGATGGGGTACGTCGCCAAAAACGCCAAAGGAAAGGGCGTAATTGTTCATCGCGGTTAGGCGAGGCAATACAGGACACTTTAAACCCGCGGGGATCCAGAGGTTGAATGATCTTGTTAATCAGGGTCCCTTTGCCCGCTGCACTCAGACCCTCGACAATAATCAGAACAGGTATGCCCAGTTCACGACACTTTCTTTGCAGATACGCTAGTTCCTCTCCCCGTTCCTCGATCTTTTTACGGACTGATTTATCGGAGCTTTTTTCGGATATCTTACTCATTAAAAATAATCGATCTTATCCATGTCGAAATTTGCTTGGCTTGGCAAGTGAGGAGAGTACATCGGGCATAAAAAAACCCTGCCGATTATTCGACAGGGTTTTTAAATTTTTAATTTTTCTTAAATTCTAAATTAGAAAGTCAAAAGACCTTCAAGATAAACCTCTTCCACATCGTCACTATCAAGCTCAGTGTGACTGAATTCAAAGTTAAGGAAAAGATTATCTGTTAGAGTGAAGAGCAAAGCTAATGTAAAACGATTGGCATCAGATTCAGCTCCAGT
>NHCX01000131.1 GCA_002168015.1 Verrucomicrobia bacterium TMED44 | reverse complement strand
CCTTGCGCCTTTACTTCAAGGATGCTCTTATTAAATGTGAGCTTGCAGTTGGCACAGGCAAAAACCAACGTGATAAAAGGCAGGACCTCAAGAAAAAGGTAGCTAATCGAGAAGCTGAGCAAGCTTTGAAAAATTCAATTCGTAGTTAATGGATATCATCCTTTATCAACCGGAAATACCTCAAAATACCGGAAATATAGGAAGGCTCTGTGCTTACACTAATTGTCGCCTCCACTTGATTCACCCACTTGGTTTTGAAATCAACGATAGAAATCTACGGAGAGCAGGAATGGACTACTGGAAAGATTTGGATGTGATAGAACATAAGGATTGGGAAAGTTTTATCCAATGCCCAATTCGTCCAACACGGATCTATCTTCTATCTACTCATGCGGAAAAGAGTATTTGGGATACAGAGTTTAAAGGCGGAGACGGACTTCTATTTGGAAATGAAGGTCATGGAGCACCCGACTTCGTTCATCAGTGGGTAAAAGAAAGAATAAAAATTCCAAAATTCCAAAATGGATTAAGGTCTTTAAACTTAGCGGTTTCAGCAGGAATTGCCTGCTACGAAGCTCTCCGTCAGACTCAAACTACTTGATTAGAGTATATGGCAACCCAACCCGTTGCTTCGATAGTTTTACCTTTTCGTAATTCAATCCGAACCTTGGATCGATGCCTTCAATCAATCGTCAATCAAGACTGCAAAGAATGGGAGCTTATTGCAGTCAATGATCATTCATCGGACGGTTCAGAAAAAATTATCGAGCAATACAGTAAATCTGACACCCGGATTCTTTTATTGCAAACAAAGGGAGAGGGAATTGTAGATGCACTTAATTATGGTATTTCAAAATCAAAAAGTGAAATCATTGTTCGCATGGATTCGGATGACAGAATGTATCCCCATAGAGTTCATGCCCAGATAAAATATTTAGAGGCAAATCCAAAAACTGGACTTATTGCTAGTCTAGTCTGTTACAAAACTGAAAAAAAATCTAATTTCTTCGGAAAAGGCTATTCTCTGTATGTTGACTGGAGTAATGCCATCCAAAGGTCAGATGAAATAGAACTCCACCAATTTGAAGAATGCCCCCTTGCCCATCCCTCAGTTGCATTTCGTAAAAGCTTACTAGCAATGAATGGAATGTACAGAAAGGGGGATTTCCCAGAAGACTATGAACTGTGGCTGAGGTGGTTATCCAAAGGCGTAAAAATGGAAAAGCTCAAAATATGCCTCCTTGACTGGTATGATACGGAAAATCGTTTATCAAGACAAGGAACCAACTATTCACAAGAAGCATTTCAAAAAGTTAAAGCCAAATATTTTTGCTTATGGTTGAAAAAGCAAAAACTTGGTAAAAGAAAACTTGCCGTTTGGGGAACAGGGCGGATTGCCCGGAGGCAAATCAAATATCTTTTAGAAAATAAGATCCAGATTCATAGATATTTTGAAATTGACCCACGGAAGATAGGGAATGAATTCGATGGGGTTCCAATTTCTTCAACCGATGAGATTACTCCTGCAATAAATGAATTTATAATTGTCTTAACTGGTAAAAGGGGAGCGAAGGAACAAATATCAGAATTCCTGCTCGAAAAGAAAAAGGAAATAGGGGCTGACTTCATATTCCTCGTTTAAAAAGATAGATGAAATACTCTTTTCCTCTTGATTGAATAACCATCGAATAACTTACTGATAATTATGAAATTATTTTGCTCTATCCTCGTTGGCATTCTCTCAATTACATTTTATCTAGATGGAAAAGCCCCAAAAGGCTTCACCCCTCTCTTTAACGGAAAAAACTTAGATGGCTGGTGGGGAGCTAAGACTGAGAACCCAGAAAAATGGATGAATTTATCAGTAACTGAATTCAAGAAAAAGTGGGAGGAAAGCCAGCAAGATATCCACAAGCACTGGTCTGTTGATAACGGAGTTTTAGTAAATGATGGAAAAGGACTATTTTTAACGACAGAGAAAAATTATGGAGATTTTGAACTACTTCTCGAATATAAAACCGTAGCTGGTGCAGATAGTGGTATATATCTTCGGGGAATCCCTCAAATTCAAATCTGGGATACGACCAAAGAAGGAGGCAAGTGGAAATTGGGAGCAGATAAAGGATCTGGCGGTTTATGGAATAATGGACCGGCAGGAGCCCCAGGTAGAGATCCACTCGTGCATGCTGATAAACCATTTGGACAATGGAATAGGTTCCGGATTACAATGAAAGGTAATTTAGTAACGATTATACTAAATGATCAATTAGTCGTGGATGAAGCCCCGCTGATCAATTACTGGGACCGAAAGTCCCCTCTCGAGAAAAGGAAACCGCTCATAGCTGAGGGACCCATACAGTTACAGACACATGGAGGCGAAATAAGATGGAGAAATATTTACATTAAAGAACTTCTCTCCAGTTGCTGTGAAGTTGATGATGAAACTGGCTATGTGTCGATTTTTAATGGGGAAAACTTTGACGGGTGGAAAGGACCGATTGCTAATTACGAAGTCAAAGATGGAGCGATCAGATGCCTTAAAGGTAAAGGTGGAACTATTTTTACTGATCGGACTTTTAAGGATTTTTCGGTTAAACTAGAATTCAAATTACCCACTGGAGGCAATAATGGGTTGGCTATCCGTTATCCCGGTAAAGGGAATGCAGCCTATCATGGAATGTGTGAACTGCAGGTTTTAGACAACACACATCCTAGGTATGCGAAGCTTGACCCGAGGCAGTTTCATGGGTCCGCATACGGGATTTCGCCTGCGAAAACAGGTCATCTTAAAAAAGTTGGTGAATGGAATGATCAAGAAGTAATCGTTCGTGGAACTATGATAACGGTTTTTCTTAACGACGAAATCATCCTCGACGCAGATCTATCAAAAGTTACGAAATTTATGGCGAATAAGTCACATCCGGGTCTTACATTAAAGGAAGGACACTTTGGTTTTGCTGGTCACAACGATCCCGTCTCATTTCGTAATATTCGCATAAAAGACCTCCATTAAAGACCGGTTTCTGACGAAAAAAGGTCTCCCTGCATTAAATACTTGAAAAAATTCATTGCTGGATTCCTAGATGGAGGAGCATTCTGATTAACATGATCTCACTAGCCAAAAACACTAAACCAATAAAGCAGGATACCCAAAATATTTTACCATATAATTGGTAGTTCTTGGCAAAAAAAATCATGGGCAATATACCCAGCCGTAGTAGGCATAAAGTATTGATGAACACTAGGATCCAACCCATTGCATATTGCCAAGGTTCCATTACCTCTAATCCCTAAAAAATATAGTTTTTGCTATTGTAATCATTTTTCAAGTTGGATGATTGCGTGTCCTTACATATTTGCTTAATAACGGATGCATTAATACAAAAATGGAATAAAGATTCACTCATTGAATATTTTTAACGATATCAAATGTGCATGCGATCTCGCTTTAGCAAAAAAAGGAATTAAAGGGAATACATACCTTCTTCCTGGCGGGTTGGGAGTATTCTTATTGGAATGCCCGCAAGACCATCTTCGTACATTGTGTGAGTTACCATTTATTGAGTATAATTTTTCAAAAGTTCAAAGCATTGACTTCTCGTTATTAGATAAACAAAAAGTCATCTCTATTTGCCTACCCAGAAATAGTACAATTCCTTTTACTCAATTGGAAGGATTTAGTTTAAATAGAGTGGCCGTCAGAGATTCAAAAGCGGTTGATTTCAAGAGTTTAGAAAATCTACCACTTGAAATCTTAGAATTATCTGGTGCAAAATTAAATGATTTAGGGTTTTGCGCATCCTTACCCCTTAAAAGATTGATTATCCCGCATACGGAGGTTGAGAACCTAGGCCCTCTGTATGGCAAACAGATTACGCATCTAGATATTTTAAAAACAAGGGTGAGTGACTTATCCCCTTTACAAAATATGCCGATCGAAGAAATCAATATGTCAGGCACTTCTATATCTGACTTAGAGCCAATTTGCTTTGCAAAAAAACTAAAAAAGCTGGAGATCCGTGGCACTCAAATACAAGACTTAACACCATTATCAGATTGTCCAATTGAATCCGTAATCTTGCCTGGTTCCAAGGTATCAAGCATTGAATGCCTAGCTTACCTACCAATCAAAAACCTTAACATAATCGGTTTAGAGATAAATGATTTAAGCATACTTTCAACCCTCCCATTACAGTCTCTGTCCCTATCTCCCGAATTATTATCAAAAAAACAGTATCAATTCCTAAAGGAACTACAGATTCCTACCTTACGGGGTCCAGCAGATGAAGAAAATCAAAATATGGAAGATTTCTTTTTAAAGCATCAAAAAGATCTAGAACTGTAGAGTATAATTCTTGTCCAATTTGGAGTAGCGGGATAGTATGCAGGTGTGACAAGAGATTCTTTAGCGGATACCAAGGACTATTACGATGTGGTAGTAATTGGAAGTGGTCTGGGTGGACTTACGGGGGCAAACTGCCTTGCTAAGCAAGGACACTCTGTACTCTTACTTGAGCACCACTACCAATTTGGTGGATTAGCTACATGGTTCAAAAGAGCAGGGGGGCACATCTTCGATATTTCTTTACATGGATTTCCTGTTGGAATGATTAAGTCCTGCAGGAGGTATTGGACCAAAGAAATCGCCGATTCCATTGTCCAGTTGAAAAATATCCGGTTCATCAATCCCCAATATAATTTAGAAACTACTTTTGATCGCTCTGATTTCACTAAGATACTTCAAGAGACATTCAATATAGCCAAAAGCAAGATTGAAGAGTTTTATGAACACCTGTCGAGCATGGATTACTTCGCCAATGACAAAAGATCCATTGGGGATCTACTGGAAGAATTCTTTCCAGGTCGCAATGAAATTAAAAGACTATTGCTTGAACCAATTTCGTATGCAAACGGTTCTTCATTGTTAGATCCAGCTATCGCCTATGGGATTGTTTTTTCTAATTTCATGAAAAAGGGGATTTACACCTTTAAAGACGGAACGGATTCTTTGATCAAAAAAATGGTCAAAGAGCTTAGATCGAATGGGGCAGATTTGAGAAGGCAATGTCTAGTGGAAGCAGTTACGACAAATCAGGTAGGAGATTGCCACCAAGTAGAGGGCGTTATTGTAAATGGGAAAACTATTAAGTGCGGAGCAGTCTTATCAAATGCAAACCTGAAGAACACTATTGAAAAACTGTTCGGGCTTGCAAAGTTGCCAAAAAAATTTGCGAAACAAGCCAAGTCTGTCAGGCTAAATTCTACTTCTTGCCAAGTTTATATCGGTTTAAAAAAAGGGATAAGCATTCCAGACATAGGTGATCTCATATTTACTTCGGAATCTCCTTCTTTCTCAACAGATGAACTTACCAGTCTAAATACAACGAGTCGCACCTTTTCCGTTTATTACCCAGATACACGCCCCGATCGCAAAGAACCACGCTTTAGCATAGTTGCTTCTATCAATGCAAAATGGCAAGACTGGCAAAATTTATCTGATGAAAAGTATGCCAGCGAAAAAGCAAGACTCTGCGAAGAATCTGTTGTAGCTTTAGAGAAAATCGTACCAGACATACGTTCGAAAATAGAGCATTTGGAGGCAGCCACCCCACGAACAATAAAACACTACACTCATCATGCATCAGGTGCTTCATTTGGAACTAAGTTTGAAGGTCTTGATGTATCTTCTCAGCTTCCTGATCATGCACCTGGACTATATCATGCTGGATCCGTTGGCATCATCATGTCAGGTTGGCTTGGGACGATTAATTACGGTGTGATAACTGCCAATAAAATTGACAGGTTTCTTCGTAGAAAATAGTGCTTGTTCTAGCATTACATCTGCGTTCTTCATCCGAATTCCATCAAAACATCAGATCATTTTAAGTTTTAATTTTCTCTTTTAATGGAAGATATACATCGAAGAATACCTCATCGCCCGCCTTTTTTATTCGTAGACCGGATTATTGAAATAAATGCAGAAGATGCTACTTGCGAACTTTCCGTCCGCGAAGACTTCGACATTTTCAAAGGGCATTACCCCAATAATCCGATTTTTCCCGGAGTTTTATCCTGTGAAGCTGTTTTTCAGACAGGGGCAATTTTTCTTTCTGAAAAAATTGGACAAGATGAGCTGAATTCAAGTAGCGTAACTCCCGTGCTCTCCCGAATCAGGGATGCACGGTTTAAAAGGATGATTAAACCAGGCGATCTCATTCAAATTAAAGTTTTCCTTCAGGATCAAATTGGACAATTTTACAACCTTCGAGGTGAAATTCGCCTCAAGGGGAAGGTTGTCACTACGGTTTCATTTGCACTTGCTCTTGTTAGAAGTGAGCAAAGTTCCTGATGAATGATTTCTTGGCAGTCAGCGGCAAAACATTTTTGATTACCGGTTTTGCTAACCGAAAAAGCGTGGCCTGGCATGTGGCTAAAACTCTTGAAGAGCAAGGGGCTCATATAATCTATTCTGTACGCTCCAAAAAAAGATCTGAAGAACTTTCTAAGCTCCTCCCCCAAGCAAAAATTATAATTTGCGATTTCGAAAAAGAAGAAGATTTAAATAACCTTGAACTCTTCATGAATGAAATGGGTCAAGGAAGTATTAATGGAATCTTACATTCTGTTGCATTTGCAGATTATTCGGATGGTATGGTGCCATTTCACGAGACTAAATTAAAAGATTTCCTTCAAGCCACCCAAATATCATCCTTTTCTTTAGTTCAACTCTCCAAGGTTTCTAAGAACGCCTTGGCGAATGATGCTTCAGTTGTCACTGTTGGAATATCCTCAACTGAAGTCACTGCTGAAAATTATGGCTACATGGCACCAGTAAAAGCTTCGCTGGAAGCAAATGTACGCTACTTATCAAAATCTTTTTCGGCCTTTAGTGCGGTTCGTTTTAATTCAGTCAATGCAGGTCCCCTTAAAACTTCTGCTTCAGCTGGAATTCCGGGATATCTAGTTAATTATCTTTACGCAGAGAAATTGACATTTCGAAAGAAAGCATTGGCTACCCAAGAGGTTGCTAACACCGCAGTATTTTTATTAAGTTCCTGCTCTTCAGGCATAAATGGACAGGGAATTGTAGTAGACGCAGGAATGGGCCTCAATTATTTTGATAAAGAAGTGGTGGAATCAGCTATGAAAATAAACCCATGAGTTTCTCAAAGGTAGTAATTGAGAAGATGGCATACGCACTCCCGCCACAAATTGTCAGCTCTGAAGAACTAGAGACCCAGTTGGAACCCCTTTATCAGAAAGTAAATTTACAAGTTGGTCGTCTCGAATTGATGACTGGAATAAAGGAAAGAAGATTCTGGGGAAATGGATACCGTGCATCAGAAGCTTCCGCCGAAGCGGGTAAGAAACTATTGCAGGATGGAACAATCAATCCTCAAGAAGTCGATTTACTCATACACTCTGCTGTTTGCCGCGACCGACTTGAACCAGCTACCGCATCTTATGTGCACAAATTAATGGGGTTAGGTGACAATACCCAAATCCTTGATGTTTCAAATGCCTGTCTGGGCTTCCTCAATGCACTGATTTTGGCCGGTAGCATGATTGAACAAGGAGCAATCAAACGAGCAATCATTGTTGCAGGTGAAAATGGCAAGCCTCTTGTGGATCAGACGATTGACATTCTTAACGGAGCTAATATGGACCGCAAATCGATCAAGCCTTATTTTGCAAATCTCACTATTGGAGCAGGAGCTGTTGCTTGGTCAATAACATGCGACGATTCATCCTCTTCAGAAAAACCTCGCTTAGCTCAATTTGCAAGTTCCACAGATACCAGTCACAATCACCTGTGTGAAGGTGATCAGTCAGTAGGTGGTATGGTTATGCAAACTGATTCAGAGGAACTTCTTCATGCAGGAATCTCCGTTGCTAAAAAGGCATGGAATAAATTTCTAGAAGTCACTCATTGGAGTGCTGAAAAACCAAACCTTATCGTTACTCATCAAGTTGGGAAAGCACACCAGCAGGAAATTGAAAAAGCCCTTTCCTATGATCCATCAAAAAGCTTTACCACATTTCAATCGTTAGGGAATTGTGGGTCAGTCTCTCTACCAATTACTTACACCTTAGCCTGTGAGCAAAACCCGGCATTACTTACGCAAAAATCTGCATTACTTGGCATAGGTAGTGGATTATCCAGTTTAATGTTGGCACTCAATAACTAATGCAGCTTACCCCGGAGATTTCACACGAATATCCTTTCACTCAAAACTTCTTCACTCAAAAAGATGGGTTTAAGATTAACTATATTGATGAAGGTAATAAAACTTCCTTGCCCACAATTTTCCTTCATGGGAACCCAACTTGGTCATTTTTCTATCGAAAATTAATTCTTTCTCTTTCCGAGGAGTTCAGATGCATTGCACCAGATCATTTAGGTTGTGGATTATCAGACAAACCCGATTTGAGTAATTTTACATATGACCTCCGCGGGCATAGCGAAAATCTCGTTGATCTCCTAAAAGACCTGCAAATCGAAAAATTCAACCTTGTAGTTCATGACTGGGGTGGAGCGATTGGGTTATCCGCTTTTCGGAATAATTTTAAGAAAATCAATAAGTTGGTTCTCCTTAATACTGCTGCTTTTAGTTCAAAGGATGTGCCCAAGCGCATCCGTTTTTGCCGGTTACCTATCATAGGAGAATTTTTTGTTCGTTACCTAAATGGCTTTGCAGGACCTGCAACCTGGATGGCTACCAATAAAAAATTATCCAAAACAATTAAATCAGGCTTTTTATTTCCCTATCAAAATTGGAGGGACCGGATCGCTGTTTGGAGATTTGTTAAAGATATTCCCCTTGAAAACAATCATCCATCCTTATCTTATCTCCTGAAAACCGATCAGTGCATATCAAAACTTAATCATATACCAACCATGGCGTGTTGGGGCATGAAAGATTTTTGTTTTCACGGAGGTTTTCTACGGGAATGGAAAAAGCGTTTACCAAACCTAACTGTTCATGAGATTAACAATGCAGGACATTATCTTTTGGAGGATGAATTTGAATATTGCGAGCGAACCATCACTTCATTCCTTACAACTTAAAATAGTACTAGTGCTTGCAATTAGTATAATCAATGGTTGATCATACGATAGTGGGAAATAAAAAAAAATTATCCAGCCGTGAGGAAAGAGGGGGAAACCTTGTTTCTATACAACCCTATGATAATACCTCTCGTGCCTACAAAAAAGAAACTCCCAAAAGAGCGGAAACAAGTTTTGGATTTTACCTTACTATCGCAGTATGGGTGTTTTTGGTAATCTTCCTCTTCTTCATTTACGAAATGGTCGTCGAGACATGGGAGAGACTGAAATAAATAGAGACGAATCGAAGGGTATACCTGAAAATTCAGGACTACCTGATATTGCAGAAAAGTACCTCCTGTATATATCAAAGGAAAGAAGACTTTCCTCCTACACATCCCGAAATTACTCTCATTCGATTTCAACCTTTTTCAAATGGTTGTCCCAATCTTCTAAAATACAGACTATCCATGAAATTAATAGGGTAGATGCGAGGTCTTATTTAATTGAGGCACAGCATAAATTGGCTAGAACGACCCTTCGTAATCATTTTTCCGCCCTAAAAGGATTGTTTCATTTTGCCATGAAAAGAGGTGCGTGTAAATCAAACCCGTTTGCAAATCTAACATTACCAAAACTCAATAAAAACCTACCCAAGTTTCTTTCAGAGAAGCAAGCTGAGTCCTTACTTCAAACCCCGTCAACCAAAAGTAAAGATAGCAAAATCGCTGATTTCTTAAACACAAGAGATCTTCTGATTATCAAAATTTTGTACGCAGGAGGTCTACGGGTGAGCGAACTTGTCAGTTTAAATTACGAAAATGTTGATTTCAATCATGCAACCTTGCGAGTCAGAGGAAAAGGCGGAAAGGAAAGGATTACTCCAATTGGAAACAAGGTACTGCAAGATATTATCGACTTTAGAGATCTACACTCCATAGATTCATCTCATCATGCTGCGATCATCATTGGTCAGTCTGGAAAACGCCTAACCACAAGGTCTATTCAATTAATCTTAAAAAAGAGACTTCGACAAGCGAACCTACCGGAAGATTTATCACCGCATAAGTTAAGGCATTCTTTTGCGACTCATTTGCTCGATCGTGGAGCGGATCTTCGGGCGGTCCAAGACCTCTTGGGACATTCGAGTCTTTCTACCACTCAGATCTACACCCATCTTTCAGTAGCAAAACTTAAACAAACCCACAAATCAGCACATCCAAGGTCATAAATGTCCTGAACCTCATCGTCACTTAAAATTAAATATAAATTAGATTCTGTTTTTGCTTGCAGTACAGGGTTTCCTTTTCTTCAATTTTAGAAAATTCACAACATGAACATACCTATTTTCACCATCATAATACTCACAGTGTCAGTCTCTACCCTTTCCGGTAAAGAAAGATCTTATGATTTTAAAGATCAGAAAAATGTAAATAATATCATTTTTCAAATGGATGCACCACTCGAGTCAATTAATGGTTCTGGTGATGGCATATCTGGTCTGGTTACATTTGATCCGGAAAAACCAGAAGATACAAAAGGTAAAATTATTTTAAATGCGTCTAGTCTACATGTGGGAAACCCTGTTCTTAAAGAACATATGCTAGGCAAAGACTGGCTTGATGTTAAAAAATACCCCACCATAAGCTTTACCTTAAACAAACTTCATAACCTGAAAAAAGAGGGTATCCATTACTTAGCTGACGCTCAGGGAAAAATGAATATATGTAATGTTACTCTCGACATGAAAATACCCGTCAAAATTACATACCTTAAGGATATGCTTGAAAAAAGAAACCGCGTCAAAGGCGACCTCTTGGTATTAAGATCAAAATTTTCTGTAAAAAGAGACGATTTCAATATACAGACTGGTGAAAAACTAGAAAAAGTTGCGAATCAAATCGATATATCTTTAAATGTTGCAGGGGCTAGCCCATTATAATATTTTAAATCTTTACCCCATGGGAGAACCCCCATTCTCCCACCCCATTAAGCGGGAACGTTTTTACGTTCTCGCTTTTTGGTTTAACGCTCATTTTACAATCTCTAAATGCCCAATCAAAACATCTTCCCAGTTAGCCATAGATTACTTCCAAGGAGTGAAAGAGAATCCTCACTTGGTTACACCGGAGCAGTTTATTGGTTATGCGGCCTTTCAGGTTCAGGAAAGAGTACTCTTGCCATTTCACTGGAGAAATTTCTATTCGAAAACAAAATTAACTCTATTGTTTTAGACGGGGATGATTTGCGGGATGGAATTTGTAAGGATTTGGGGTTTTCGATTGAGGACAGAAAAGAAAATGTTCGGCGAGTTAGTGAAATTGCAAAACTGATGGCCCGAACCGGATATGCTGTAATTGTTTCCCTGATTTCCCCAACCATAGAAATGAGAAACTTTGCCCGTAAAATAATTGGGGAAAAAGATTTTTTTGAAATATTCATCAAGTCTTCTTTTGAAAAATGCCAAGAAAGGGATGTCAAAGGACTCTATGCAGATTCCCAGAACGGGAAGATTAAATCGTTCACGGGCAAGGATTCAATCTTTGAGGAACCAGACAGTCCATGGATGGTGCTGGATACAGAGAATGAAAAACTTCAGGAATCTACATCAAAACTTTGCCAGGCTGTACTAAAGCAAACAACCAGCTTAAATTCTTAGATGCGAAACTATAACCTAAATCATTTACAACAACTCGAGTCAGAAGCTATATATGTTCTTCGAGAGACAGCTGCTCAATTTGAAAGGCCGGGACTTCTTTTTTCAGGCGGGAAGGATTCAATCATTATGGCCTACCTTGCCAATAAAGCATTTGCCCCAGCCAAGATACCTTTTCCATTTGTGCATGTGGATACGGGACATAATTTTCAAGAAACGATCCAATACCGAGACAAGTTCGTCAGAGATTATGGGGTTAACCTCATAGTCGGTCTGGTTCAAGATTCAATAGATAAGGGAACTGCTACCGAAGAAACAGGTCAAAACGCTAGTCGGAACGCACTCCAATCGGTTACTTTACTAGAGACTATTGATAGCCATAATTTTGACGCCTGCTTAGGAGGTGGCCGTAGGGATGAGGAAAAGGCTAGGGCAAAAGAAAGGTTCTTTTCACATCGTGACGCCTTCGGACAATGGGACCCTAAAAACCAACGGCCTGAATTGTGGAATCTTTTTAACGGTGGAAAGGGACAAGGCGAAAATTTTCGAGTTTTCCCACTTAGTAATTGGACGGAAATGGATATTTGGCAGTACGCTAAAATAGAAAACATCGAACTGCCTAATCTTTATTTTGCTCATGAACGAGAGGTGATAGAAAGAGATGGAACACTTCTCGCGGTCACTAAATTTGTTGAACCTAGGGAAAATGAGCGTGTCCAAAAGCAAACAGTACGCTTTAGAACTATCGGCGATGCCACATGCACAGGTGCCATTCTTTCCAATGCCAAGAACTTGGATGATGTAATAACTGAAGTTGCAGCTTCTAGGGTAACCGAAAGAGGCTCCCGGGCAGATGATAAGAGATCCGAAGCCGCAATGGAGGATCGTAAGAAACAAGGATATTTCTAAACCAGACCTATGAGCACAGAAAAAGATTATCTCGATATGGACATGCTCCGCTTTACCACTGCAGGTAGCGTGGACGACGGGAAAAGCACATTAATTGGAAGATTGTTTCATGACACTAAATCAATCTTCGAAGATCAACTTGAAGCCATTGAAGAAAGTAGTCGTAACCGTGGAGACGAAAATGTAAACCTAGCCCTGCTTACGGATGGACTTCGTGCTGAAAGGGAGCAGGGCATTACCATCGATGTCGCATATCGGTATTTCGCAACTCCTAAAAGAAAGTTCATTATCGCAGATACACCAGGACATATTCAATACACACGTAATATGGTCACGGGAGCTTCGACTGCAAACCTGGCACTCATTCTTGTCGATGCACGGAATGGAGTTGTGGAGCAAACGAGAAGACACAGTTTTATTGCCGACCTCTTAGGGATTAAGCATATTGCTGTTTGTATCAACAAGATGGACCTGGTTGAATACAGAGAAGACGCTTATGAAAAAGTTCTTCGTCAATATAGCGACTTTGCCAGCCGTCTAGAAAATGTCTCGGAACTGACTTTTATTCCAATTAGTGCGCTCAAAGGTGATAATGTAGTCGATCGATCAGAAAATATGACTTGGTACAAAGGCCCCCCACTCCTTTACCATTTAGAGAATGTATATGTAGGCTCAGATGCTAATCATGTAGATTCCCGCTTTCCCGTTCAATGGGTTATCCGTCCTCATTCCGACAAACACCATGATTTCCGTGGCTTTGCCGGCCGGGTTGCCGGAGGAGTGTTTAAAGTAGGAGATGAAATCTTGGCTCTTCCTTCAGGTTTTAATTCTAAAATTTCCAAAATTTTATTAGGGGATAAGGAAATAGATGAAGCGTTCTCACCTCAGTCTGTTACAATATTACTCGAAGATGAAATCGATATCAGTCGAGGAGATATGCTGGTAAAGCCCAACAATCAACCAAAGATCTCGCAAGACTTGGATGCTAGAATTTGTTGGTTTTCGGCTTCCAAAAAATTAGTCCAGGGAGGTAAATATTTAATCAAACATACAACCAAATCAGCACAAGCAATGATCTCTGAAATCACTTATAAAGTGGATGTGAATTCTCTTCGTAAAAATGAAGATGATCTGGAGTTTGGAATGAACGATATTGGAAGAATAAAATTCCGGACATCTGAACCACTTTTTTTTGACGCTTACCGCAGAAATCGAAACACTGGAAGCTTCATTATAATAGATCCCTTTACCCATCAAACACTCGCATCTGGAATGCTCAGATAATGAACTTGCCAGAAGATCTTGAGACTCGACTCACTGAACTTTGTCAACGACTGCTTGACCAACATTCTGCAAGACTCATCATAGATCCGCTGGGTCAATCATCAGGCTATTGGTTTGGTGGGGGTAACATATGCTTAAATCCTACTGGCCAAATTCTTATAAGTGGACGATTCCGTAACCAAGGAGACGCCCGTACAGGCACTGGAGAAGGTACAAGGGGATTAGAGTGTGCAGTTTTTGCGGCTGATTCCCCTCATGCTAAATTTGAGAAAATCCTATCTTTATCAAAGAAAGATCTTTCACACAGCGAGGAAGTCGTTTCCATCGAAGGCGTCTCCCTGTTACCAAAACTTTCTAACGAAAATGAGTACGACTTTTTTATTTCAACAGAAAAGAAAATGCCATACCCAAAGTCTCTCATTAACTTTCAAAAACCTGGAACTGGAGTTTGGTCCATTGATTTACTGAAGTCAAATGACGGAATGAATTCATTTGACCTCTCTCAAATGAGAACAGTCGCTCGAAGTGAAAAAGGATCCACTCTCCATTACAAAGACCCTGTGGCTTTACACGGTGAACATGGAGAAACAATCATTTTATACTGTCACCATCCCTTTTCATGGTCCAGTTCAAATACGGGTCTTCTTTCTCGAAAAAATGGTTCCGAAAGTTTTCAATTGATTTCAGAAAATATTCTTAGTAGGGGGAACAGTTGGGATGTAGCCTGTTCAAGAATAACTGAAAGGCTGAAAGTTCCCCAAGTTGGGCCTTTTGCAGATTTGCCAAAACTATCTTTATACTTCTATGACGGAGCAGAGTGCCTCCGACCTCTTGACCAAAATCCTAAAGCAGCTAAAAGACCTCGCGGTTATTCTTGTGAGGAACTTGGAGGGCTTGCTTGGGGCTGGGACCATGCATTCCCTGAACTTCATAAGATTTCAGTGAATTTCCCTTCATTTATTTCCCCCAAAGGAACTGGGTGCAGTCGCTATACTTCAGCGACTTCCCTAGAGGATGGCTCTCTCTTTGCAACTTGGCAACAATCGCAGGAAAACGAATCTCAACCACTTGTGGGGCATCATCTCTCTTCTTCTGAAGTCATAAGAATCCTATCCTCCTGATTTTAGTTCTGTCACGACTCGTCCGGCGTGACACTCAAATCTTCTTCCAATCATTCACAAATACATAATCTATGTTTAAACTCCCAATAATCGTAAGCTCCATCCTAATTGGTCTATCCATACACGCAGAGGTAAAACCCTCATACACATGGACAACTGACCACATGCATCTCGGAGTAAGGTGGCAGCCGTTCGGATTAAAGAATTGCGAAATCTATGATGCAAACCGTCCCTTAATAAAAAAGCATAGCAGTTACGCACAGTTTTGGGTTAGTTGGAATGCAGCTGAACCAAATCCTAAGAATACAGACTACCAAAATAACATGTCGGGCTACCTGCAAGCTATCGATCATGCAGTCAATCTTTGTGCAGAACGAGGTCTTCAAGCAGAACTTGTCATGTGGCATTGTCCGTCGTGGGCATCAGAAAACGGTAAAGGTGGTGCATGGAAACCAAGGGGGGGGGAGTATCCAAAGTTCGTCACCCGAATGGCAAATCATTTTAAAGGACGCGTTGGTGCCTATCAACTATACCATGAGGTCAATCTTCAGGGTATGATGAAAGGAGCTGACATGAAATTCATTGTAGATGAAATTTTCACCAATGGGGCTAAAGCAATTCGTAAAGTCTACAACGAAAAGCCAGAAGAACATGTAATTATTTCAACCTCAGGAACATCTCCATGCCAACCGTGTGATGCTCGAGAGGGTCTTAAAGGAGTGGGTGCTGTAGCTGTAAATGACTACTACGACCAACTAATAGCAAATCAAGAGATGATGAATCAGGTAGATGCACTGAATTTAAATATCTCCGACCATGCCAACGGATATGGTATGATGGACGGCAAAATTATTCCAAATTGCTGGACACAATACGATCTTGCCCGATCAAAATTGGATAAGGCGAACTATCTTTCTAAAACAATTCTATCTTCTGAATCGTGGATCGTATGGGATGGGTCGGCAAACAACCGAGATGTTAATGCAGATGGAAAAAAAGATGAGCGTGACGCCTTCGATAAAACCATCACCATATTTGGAGAATCACTACAACGTGGATTAAATACTATGAATATGCCTTGGTGTGACAATTCCAGTCGCTGGTCAATGGGACTAACTAAAAGAGTTGATTACAGCGGACAGGTCAAAAAGTTAAAACCTGATTGGGTCACCCCATCTAATGACGGTGGTCCAGATGTGATTACTCGAAAATTAGGAATCCATGGTCCGGAAGATAAACTTAAACCATTTGAAGTCCCAGAAAATGGCTTAAGATTTACTGAGAAAAATTACATTAACCCAGGTGACCCTAATCATTTACACTATTATATTTGGCGCTGGTTCTCACAGATTACTGCCGGTTCGGACGAGGTGATACGCCACGCCATAGCTGGAGAAACAGGTAATGATATTATCACGAAACATAATAGCCCTAGGGGTAAGGTCCAATACAAAATCTCTTCATATAATCGCACCAAAAAATCATTCACTGTTCTCTTTTATACTAGTGGAGCAGATGGTACAGAATCCTTGGAAGTTTCCATACCATCAGAAATTCAAAACGGGAAGTACTACAATAATAAATTTTCTAAAATCGATTTCCGTGGAGAAGGATTTAAAGAGAATACCAGATACCAGGCAATTGCTACNACGAAGGAAATCAATCGCTCAACTGGTCAGGATGAAAAAGTATCCATTCAAAAAAAGAATGATTTAGTTGTTAAAAACGGAAAACTAACTTTTAGAGTTGGTTCGATCCAAAAGTTTAGCAAAGTTGAATTTTTAATGCTGTAGTTAGTTCGAGAATCAATGTTTTAAATATAAAAAAAGAAATCAGCATGAAGAGAGTCTTGCTCAAATGAAGAATCAATGAATTCAGCAAAAGTATTAGTAGTCTCTTCAAAACATGTNCCCGCAATTATCATTTTCACTGAGTAACCTAAAGATTTAAAAAATTTAATTGAACTACGGGTTTCTTCAGACGCTGTCATTTCAATTAACATTGTAGGTAGAAACTTTTGTACAGTCTGCAATCCTCCTGCAATAGTTTTGGATTCATTACCCTCCACATCGATTTTAATAAAATCTAACTTACTAATTTTCATCTGCTCACAATAATCATCTAAAGTTGATACATCTACCATTATAGAATCACAACTTTCGTTCGAAACATTAATTAATGAAGCCGACCCGTCCCCAACACAACTTCTTGTCAGCATTAGTTGACTACTCAGATCAGAGAGAGCAAAGTTATTAAAAAAAAAGTTTTTTATGCCTAAGCTACTTTGAATTTTACTAAAAACCCAACTCAATTCTGGTTGTGGTTCAAAAGCATGCACACAACCACCACTTCCCATTTGCTTACAAGCCCAAAAGGAAAAAATTCCTTTATTTGCTCCAACATCAAAAAAAACCGAATCGTGCTTTAAGTTTCTCTGTAACAACGAAACCTGAAGTCTATTAGCTTTAGCCTTAAATTTCTGTGTATGGTATTTTATAATTAATCGCCACCAGTGATAAATATTGGATTTTAAACTTACTTCTTTCATAAAAAATGAGTGCTCACCATCTGTTAAGTGTCGTCAGATTACAAAACAAAAAATACCTACCTCAACAGACTTCACCCAACCTTATTTAGGCTTTAAGTTAAAAGAAGTCTATTAGTTCTAGCTAAGAATCAGAAGTCTCGTAATCTATTTTCCTTTTGAGCATTCCTCTAACAGTGACTATTTACCTAAGCTCTTTACGAAAACTCATTCAATAATTTAGTTAGAACTGTAGGTAATATCATTCTATTTTTATGGCGTTTGGATTTACCATCCTCATGAGTCAGGAAGTTTCTCAAGGCAGTCAGTCTACAGTCGCGTTATCTTTAAATGCCTATACCAGACAGGATCACTGTGGTCTTGTAAAAGAATAGCTCCTTCCCAAGAACCGAATCCTTTATTCTTACGATACTTACTTTTTTGAAATCGTTTTTTCCACTCATCAGTGCCCCAAGTAATCTCAACCACTTTTTCACTATTCAACCAGTGTTCTATTTGGTTTCCCTTAGCAATTATCCGACCTTTATTCCATTCACCAACTGGTTTCAAAGGTTTGGAATCCGGTGCGGCCACTAGTTCATAGAGGGAACCCGCCCGATGGGTCGGGTTTTTATTATCTCGGTGTTTTTGGTCATCCAAGACCTGATATTCCAGACCAAGACTTCCCCGCGTCCGGTATTTGATTCCACTATTCCCTGCTTCCGAGATTTTCCATTCGAAGGTTAATTCAAAATCTTTGAATTTTTCCTTCGTAATGATATCTCCGCTCAGACTTTTACGGTGAATAACACCATTCTTGATCATCCAACCAGAACCAACAGGCTTTCCTCTAACATTAGTCCATTGTGAGAAGTCATCTTTTTCGAAGAGATCATGCATTTTTTCGAGCTTTGCTGCATGCATATTTCCGATTATAAAAAGAGAAAATAGAATTTTGTATAATTTCATATAGTAGTTAATTAAAAAATGATATTTATCGTGCAATTGATTAAAATTTTTTCAACCTTCAACCATCAATTTTTTCGATTTCATTTATTGTGTGAGTAATAAATCAAATTAATTTCATAGTTTCTTAATGAGTTCTATTTATTAAAACCTTTGTGATTCATAAATACCCAGATTCGATTCATTCAAGTGAAACTACCGGTTCCAGGAGCGGCTTTGCGTTGGAAGCAGTGACCCGTTTGGCCAATGTGTGGAGGTCAGATTGTATTCCCATTCGCCGAAGCTGTTCCCAGCATTTTACTGAGTTCATTGGAGAATACCCATCGGCATCTCTATGAATAAAAAGCATCGGGCAGGATGCGAGATCGAATACAAATCATGGAACGATCCGGGCTTCGACCGGATTGCCACCATTTGTGTTCTCACCATTGGCTCCCTCATTAAGAGCATATGTCGAGCGGAAGGTTTGCCCGTTTCCTTCCTGCTTATCAATAATAAATTCGGTGAGCGAATGGATATCCTTTTCAGGATAGACTAATTCGTAAGCGATCATTTCGGTTCCGGTTACCCCTTTGTCTATGCTTCGGTATACAGCATCGTAGGAATCCCCCTTTTCCCAGTATGAATCCACCAATTTCATGAAGCTAAAAAAGAATTTTATTTATTGGGAGTTCTTGTGAATGTGATCCCAAATAATCGAGAGTGGAGAAGGTTAGACTGATGAGCAATCT
>NHCX01000130.1 GCA_002168015.1 Verrucomicrobia bacterium TMED44 | reverse complement strand
ATTTCCGTCCATGTATATGGTAACTTGAGATCCATTATAAATGTGGGCAAAATGCGCCCACCGATTGCGCAAATCGTTTGTATGATAAGCACGAGGATCCCAGCACCAGTGCGATGACAGCATTTGAGTGTAACCGCCGTCCTTAATGTTACGGATCGCCCAATAACGGTTTTCTCCATTTGGACAGGATCTTTCCCCATACCCATAGAAACCAGGCTGACTTCTTGGGTTCCCATCCTCCACAAATGTCCAAAAGCTTATGGTTCTAGATTTTTTTCCATCAATCCCAAGATCGGCCCCCGTTGCTTGTGTAGAAACAAAACCGCTCGTCCCATCGAAACGAATAGCTTTTCCAAAACGACCATCCTGCCATGTTGCACCGCCCACTAAAGAACCATCATGCTTGCCTGAAACATCTTTTGTAAGTACACCCGTGCCTTCATCCATAGGCCAATAGCCCGTAAGATTAGAAGGACGCGTAGAGACTGATTTTCTAAATTTCAAGGAATGAGCAGTCCGGTATGATAAATGAACGGTTCCAGGAACAGAAACTACTGGAGGCTTAATTTCCTTAAAGCTACCCTCAGCAACTGAAACCACTCCTTTAGATATAGTGCCACTTGCTGCCATCACTACGCGACCACCGCTTGCACCGCGATTACCGCCATCAACACTGATTAAACCTCGGTTCTCAATATTTTTAGCGACTAACCTGATCGCTCCTCCTGAACCTCCACCTCCATGATCATAGATCCCATCAGCCCGAGCATCTCCTCCCTTCGCACTGAGAAAAACACCGTCACCAATAATCAAATCTCCATCAGAATGGATTGCCAGTGCTCCACCGCCTGCTCCGGAACCCTGGAATAATCGGCCACTGGACCCACTACTCCCGGGAAGTAAATCAGTAATCTGCTCATCTCCATATTCATAGTTAGCTCCAATACCCCAATTTCCTGCCGTAGGAGGTCCCCCTGGTCCAAACCCAGTCAGTTTCTCGGAACTTCGTCCTCTCCATAAATTAAGAACCGGACGACCGCCATAACCAGTTGTTGTATCTGCATCTCCACCATTCAAAATAAAATCTGCACCTAGATATACATCACCCCCAGCAACTGTTTGAATCATTAATGACTTATCCCCGCGTAGCGTAACTTTGCTTGCCCCTCGGATATCCACCATTCCAAAATTAAATGTGCATACTTGGTAAGACCAAGACTGCCCGAAATCATCGACATAGGTATGATCGGTAATCACACCCACTCCATGAGCACCTCCCTCGATTGAAAAATAACCGGTCTTGGTATCAAAGGTAACATGCTGATCCTTGACCGAGAGAATGCTGTCCAAGTGGGATCCACCCACAAAAATTGATCCCTCATTGGACAACCACTCACCTGAAACATCAACTTCACCGACTTGAACCTCACCATGAGCAATCAAAGCAACACGACCACCTGCTGATCCGCGCGTTTGGGCGTTCCCTGAAACAGTTACTCCACTTCCTGCACGAGCTTCAATTCGACCATGATTATAAATCCGAGTTGCCTCCAATCGAACCGCACCACCTGAACCTGATCCAGAATCAGAGCCACCATTCCCTCCATTTACACTGATTAGCACATTAGGTTCAATAATGATTTCTGCAGAAGATTTAAGATGAATAGCACCCCCGCCTGCACCCGATCCGTCTTGAGCTGATCCTCCAGAACTTCCTCCCAGTAAATCATCAAGTGCACGGTCACCATAAGTAACGGAACTTCCAGATCCATGACCTCCATAAGCTGCACCGTGTCCTTGGTCTGATGTTTCTGAAGATGCACCGGGTCCATTTCCAGCAAGAGTGCCACCACCAGCACCATCATACCCGCCCAGTAATCCAAGACCTCCCACATCGTCTTGGCTGTCACCTCCATTCGCATAAAGATTAGAACCCAAAGAAAGATTTCCCGCAACCGCTTCAAGAATAAGGGCGTTCTTTCCTTTTAAATTGATCACCAAGTTTCCACTCAATCGGATGCGGTCAAAACTAAACCGGCACACCGAGTAAGGCCATACGGAACCTCCATCATCCCTGTAAAAACGGTCCTCAATAATCCCATAGGCTACTTGGCCACCACTGTGAAGCATTGTGGCTGAATCTGTATCAATGGTAAGAGTACCCGTCCTGAAATCCAGTTCAGACAAATCGGATGGACGCAAGATACGAAAAGTTCCCGGCGTCCCTTGCACTGAACCATCTCCTCCTTCGAGTTTAATATTTTTCAACCCATCGTTTACATAAGTATTATTAGATTCCAAGAAAACCCTGCCTCCAGCGCCTCCACCGGAACCACCACCAACATCCAGAATACCTTTTGACTGAATATGAATATCTAGAGCCTTCAAATGTATCGCACCTCCTGAGCCACCGGCAGATCCGCTCATTCCGCCTCCACCGGCTGATCTGAGTAACGCATTAATTATAATTTTTTGACCCGAGACCAGTCTCAATGCACCGCCACCGCCACCTCCAGTGGTATCGGAAATATAACCACCTCCTCCACTGCCTCCGATCAAGTGGCTAATCATACCGTCACCATAAGGCTGACCGCTACTGAAGGTCGCACCACTTCCAGAACCACCATATCCTCCTCCACCAGGACTCACTCCTGGCAACCCGCCTCCTGGTCCCAAACCCTTGCCATTCACATCACCACCTGACCAGCCTCCTGCACCGGCTTGTCCACGAGCACTGGTTGCTCCTGCATGCCCAGAAAGATCAAGGGGAGTTCCGATAATTAAATCTCCTTTTTGAGAAATAATTTCGAGAGAGTTTTCTCCTTTAATCAGAACTTCCAACTCTCCCAATAATTCAAGTCGATCAAATTCAAACTGACAAACATCATATAAATATTCATTTCCGAGAGGGTCGGTGTAAGACTTCTTAATAATTGTTCCGGAGCGACTGTCCCCATTGCTGTGTTTCCAGGAGGCAAGATCGGTATGAATAATAAGTTTACCATCTTCATATGCTACCCGGTCTTCAGCTTCGAATGATTGAGTTGAAGGTGCCCATGCTGTCCCACCACTGTTTCCTACAAAGCTACGATAGTAGTAGAATTGCCCCTTTGCCAAACCTTGCACCGGTGCCTCAAAATTCCCACTATCATATACCCAGAACTCGACTTCACCCAATTGATGTCCCCAACCCTGATACTTGGGAAATAAACGAATTGCCTGAGTGGAAATACCCTCCAATTCAATATCGGTAAACCTGCCTTGTTCAGTCGAACCCACTTCTCCCGGTACAACTTTGAGGAGTTCAAAATTCAATTCCTCATCTGCAATCCACACACCCACTTCCATTAATTCATCTTCGCGTTCGAAGGGTTGATGATAAATTCTAATTTTATTCATCTGCCGGAATTTACCCAAATTAAAAGTAAGTTCGGGATCCTGCTTAAACCAAGCTGTCCATGTTTCGCGCCATCCATCCTTGGGCAGTTGTAGGTCAATTAACTTTTGTTCGGAGTAGGTTCCCCCCATGTTATTTGGTTTAGGGGCGGCCAGTACGGTGACTCCTTTCTCAAGCTTTCTTAAACCAACAAAAACTTCACCTACATCGATTACATTTTCCCAAAGTGTAGGATCTTGCCCACCATCGGTACCTCCCCAGTAGATTTTAGCCTGAGCGGAAGGCGTACTTCTCAAAGGTGCAAACTTTTTATAAGGATGTGAATTCAGTAAAGTAGATACGGTTCCCCATTTATGGGCTAGGTAGCCTTCAACCATTCTCATTGCTGATGTAGGTAAAGGTTCGTTATAGACCAAAACCTCAGCCACCTCTCCATGCCAGAATTGATTATTATTGCGATCCTTAGATAAATTTGAAGCTCGGACTACACCCGTGGTTCGAACCCCGATAATTACGGGCTGGCTACTGGCATAATTTGAGGAAACACCATCCATTATATTACCATTTGTGCGCAAGAGACCATTGAGGATCGAAGGATCTGTCCAAGTGGTAGACCAGACTGTATCCACTCCTGAATAAAATGAGTAAGCTGTTGGATGTCCCAGCAGAAAACCGGTGTTGGCAGGATTTCTATTCACAACCATAAATACGGTTCGAATGGCATTGAGTTCTTCGAATTCAAGAAAATCGTCCCCTCCGTCAAAACGTAAAACCGGTAGTGAACCTAAGGCATTCTTGACGAACTCAGGTTGGCTAGCATTTACATCCTGTGTGGCATCATTACCTTGTCCCGATTTATCTTTCAAAGTGTGAAGAGGCACACCGAAAGAGAAGGACTCATTAAAGCCTGCCTTGTAAGGATGATCGGAAGGTAAATCTCCATCCAACGCCCATTTATGTGCCAAGTATCCCTCAACTTTTTCCATCTCACCATCCGAAAGAGGGGATGTGAAAATCAATAACTCGCCAAGATCTCCTTTGGCGTATCGCCCACCAATATTTCGGTCATTGGAAAAATTGGATGCTTCCACATTACCTGATGTGCGTAATGACAAAATACTGAGGGTAGACGGATAATCCGTTCCTGTTACTGGAACGATTGAACCATTAAGCTTGAGGAGCCCATTTGAAACATAGGGAGAAGTCCAACCAGAATCAAACATCAATGAACCCTTGTGAAAGTGATATTGATTATTATCTCCGAGCATAAAATAGCTGCCAGGGGAATTTTGCTTCCATACCCAAAAAACAGTTCGAATATTCGAAAGATTTGCAAAAGAGTGGTATTCCCCGTTGGATCCACTGTAACGCATAATAGATTTTCCATTCTGCACTCCGGTTACAACAGTAGGAGAGCCAGACCTGGAAGCATTATTACCGTTTGGCCCCTTGTCTGTCCAAGTGGTGCCCGCTGTGGTCAAGTCACTCGCATCCAACCAGAGGGCAGGGGAGATGACACCCGGATTCCAAGAACTTGGGGGAGTCACATTTATATCATCATAACTAGAACCATTCAGACCATCTCCGTCCGCATCCGAGACATCAAGCCAAAGTCTCAAGCCAGGATAATCAAGGGGGGAGAATACGGAGTTTTGGGGATCAGATGGGATCATCCCCAAACCTGCGTCCACGAGTTGCCCAGTAAGCACAGCTGAATTGGTTTTCAAATTGGCAGGCATTCGGTTGCGAACGATTGGACTTTGCGTCTGAGTGGTCACACCGACTGCAGTCGAACCATCCACAATGGCTTCCCCAAAAGTCGGTTTTTCGCTCACCCACGGATGATTTGAAGGAAGATCGATACCCCATTTATGGCTAAGATATCCCTGAATAAGAAATCGATCATTATCCTCCATTAATCCCCTAAAAATCAAAAACTCAGCAACCTGACAGTTTGATGCCTCCGATAAATTCCCCCAAGCTCCAAAGGATAATTGACCAGGAAAGAAATTCCAATCATTTGAACTCTGGTTATTAGCCAACTCAATACCATCCGCGAAAACGGTGCAGTACGGATTACTATTTTGAGAACGACCTTCTTGCTTAATCTCCCAAATATGAAAATCCGTGTCTGCGGCATTCCCTGTATGGACCCATCCGTTAAAATAATAGCGGGCGTTTCGGTTGGCGTGGTGTCCCATCAACCAATTTTGACCAACCGAACTAATGACACGATTATTTCGACCTCCCGTATATCGAGAAACACCGTAAGCAGTATATCCTCCGTTTCTCCATAACTGAAGATCGGTGGACCTAAAGTCATAAGTGGAAATCAATTGATCATTGCCGTCGAAATCTACAACGGTTCTACCTTCATAACCATCCGTTACAATAGAAGGATCACCTTTTAAAATATTCATATGTCGGCCATTTCCGGATTTATCGACCCATGTAGCAATCTGCATCCCTGAACTTGGCGAAGTACCTGTCCCTGAAACATCTGTCGCATCAAACCACATAGAGAGACCGAACGGTAGATGAACAGCATCAGGTTGCGTTCGAATCTTAAAAACCTTGCCGGTCCAATCTTCTCCCGCTGAATTGAAAGCATATAATCGAACATAATAGGTTTGGTCGGGGGCCAACCCTCCGATCAAGGTTGACCCGGTCCCAAGACCTTGCGCTCCGAGGTCAAAACGGTATTTCCACTTATAAAGATCGGTCCCTCGATCTACCACATCTGCAAGCACCCAAACAATCGGGTCATCTCCTCCTGTCGCAACCACATTAAAAGGTACCTGTAAACTCGACGCACCACCTGATTGTGGGGTTAAAAGCAAGATTTCAGGGGGGCCCGCCAGAACATTAAAATAATAGGGTTGCACGGCTTGCGAACCATCTGCGTAGATCGCCCGTAAACTAGGAGTGTAGCTACCAGCGGTTGCAGGAACTCCAGAAAGATTACCATCGGATGGTTGCAATAAAAGACCGCTCGGTAATCCGCTACCAACATAAGCACTAGGATTGCCTGTAGCTTGGGTTATATGAGAAAAAGCTTTTTCTGCAGGTATTGTAAATCGGCTAGCAGATGTAAAACTCGGAGATCCAATCAATGCGTTTGGAGTGGATGGGAAAGTAGGATTTTCTTTTTGGTTTTGAAAATTGGCAAGAACCCAGTCTNCACTCCTTTTCTGACTTGAAATTCGCATCTCATCAACTTTGCTTGAAATTGTACCGGACCCAATAATCCACTCAGATTCAATATCATTCTTTATCCTTAAATTAGGGTCAAAAGATTCTGTTTCTGCAATAACCCCGTCCACGAAGAGTTCTGCCAATCCATTCTCAAAATCCACCTGTTTATGCAGATAATACCAAGTTTGATTAACTAATGGAATGGAAGTAAGTCCCGACAATATCGATGCTTCCAAAGGATGACTAAAACCAAATTTTCCGGATTGAAGATCCAAGCTTGAAACACCTCCATGTTTGTAAAAAGTAAATGCACTCAACTGATTGGCCACAGATGAATCAAAGGGCACACGCCAAAAGCCGGCTTGGGCGGGATCACTAGGATCAATAATTTGCCAAGTATCGTCACTTGGAGTCATGATCCAGGGTCGAAGCCTTGAACCACCACCCCATTGCCCATGGGCAACGGCTATTTTGTAGGGCCCCCCCGAATTGCTCAATGATATCAAACCGCTAGTAAAGTTATTTATCCCGCCGATGAATTCAGATCCGTTATCACCAGTTATCTCAAAGACCCCGTCCCGATCTAGATCTAACCAAATGGTTGCCCTATCATCCTTGTCTGTGCACTGAAATCGATAAAGGCCATCTTCAGGGGGATAAAACATGCTCATGAAAAGAGTCATATAATTATCATTCCGGTTAATACCAATATTAGCGTTCCGAAAGTCAGTACTGCCACTTAAATAAAGGCCTTGCCTCGGACCGTTTTTAAAAATACGAGCACCGCTTGGGGTTAGATCAAGCAATAGATTGATGTCGTTAAAATAACGGTCATTAGGGGCCTGCTCATATCCGATTGCATAAAAACTATCGATGGCCTCATTATCAGGCTGATTCTCTAAATTAGCCCACATGGAAAGACCGTAAGTCGAACGACCGAGTGGATTAAGGGAGTAGGAACGCGGAATTTTAATGTACTGGTCTCCGCCTCCTTGCAACAAACGCCCCGCACCGAATTTGCCCAAAGGTGCTGTGATCCCCCCAACATTCTGAGCGTGATTACGATACAAGGAAGAATCCGTTAAGGTGTCTGTTTCACTCATGGGGCGCAAATGCCAAACTCCTCGATACCCCGCTCTCCATGTTGAACCATCGGTAGATGTTTCAGGTGGAGTAGACGAAAGACTTGGGTTTCCCCAGTAAGCAAAAATGGATTTACTGCTGTTTAGTTCTGCTACTCGAACCCATGCAACCAATAGGTTAGCCGAGAAATCAATGCTTTCGATCTCAAAAGGAAGATCACGCCCCACTTCATCAAAAAATCTCAGATCATTACCTTGTGTTGAAGCAAAACTATTGAGACTGAAATTTGCATCCATGGCTTGGCTCATTTGCACAAGCATGGGGAAGTCAGTTAAAGTCTCCGCTCCAGTGTACCCTGCCATGCTCAGCTCAACGGAATGTGAAAATCCACTTACTTCTGAAATTCTCAAGCTAACAATTTCCTGACTTGAGCCGAAAGCGTTGCTTGCAGTGATTGTAATTTTATACGCTCCGCCTTGAAGAGGTGCCCCGCTTAATTCTCCAGTTGACGAATTCAGAGAGATACCAGCCGGTAAACCAACTCCCGAAAAACTGCTCGCGGAAGGAAATACAGATATAAAATAGGACAATGGCCGTAAAGAGTCGTTAGCAAAACCTTCGGCAATTTGTCCTTTCAAAATAACCGGGGGACCTTCCACAGAAGAAACCAAGCTAAAGTTACTGGGTGAGTCTGGGCGTTGACTTGCATATGATGCCCGAATGGATTCAGGCGACTCCATGAAGAGACCGATCCGAAATTCATCCACCCATCCATTCCACCACGCACCCCCGAGACGCGCCGAACCCAGACGGAAATTTTCAACAGGGCCACCAAATGGGCGAGTTTTATTAAAACCTTCCATAAAAAGGTCACCGTTTTTGTAAATTCTCATGACACCCAATTCTGTATCTTTTTGCAAAGTCCAGTAGATCCAAGCACCCAGGTAGTTCGAGTCTTCTTTTTCCACACGATCGTATTGGTTACTCATCCCTGCATCCCAATAAAAGCGAGAATTCGACCAGGGGAAATGAACATTCAGGTGCCTCCCTAGGGCAGAACCAGATTCAAAAAGTGTGGAATTGATAAGCGTAGGGAAATTCCCATGAGTCCAAAAAGAAATGGTCAACTTCTCGGTACCAGCTGGAGGATGTGAATCCAGGGGCAATGAAAGGAAATCATTAATCCCGTCAAAATTCACAGCCCGNCCAATTACACCAGCAGTACGCAATTCATCGAAATTATATGGAGTAGCATGATAACTTGCCCTNGAATCGCGGACCAAGGTGGGATCATCTCCATCCATGTGCCAAACAGCCCGGTATTTCTGCCATACCGTTCCATCACGGCAATAAGCAGGCTGATCCTGGTAATTAGGGTTGCCCCAGATTGCTCGGATGGTTGTGTTTGCATCCAGTTTATCAAGTAAAACCCAAAAGGAAGAGGTGCCCTGTAGGTTCCACTCAATCGGTTCATAAGCTAATTCAGTTTTTCCATCCGAAGTCAAAAATCTAAGATCATGACCGTACTGGGAGACAAACTGTTCGTAGCTAAATCCTGAAATAGAACTATTTAATTCTACATAAACAGGAAAATTAGACACTGAGGAAACCTCCGAATATCCAGGGAAATTAATGTCTGCGCCGTAAATCCAAGGTCGGAAATCTTTCACTAAAAAGGTTATCTGCTGAGGAAGGGAACCTGCTGAATTTGAAGTCTCAAAATTTGCCAAGAAAGTACCAACTGTGGTTGGCTTTCCCTGCAAAATTAAGGAACTATTATTTAAATCTAGCCCCGGTGGTAAATTACTCGATGTAATTTGATCAACTGAACGATTTGTAGAAAGCAGAAGGGAAAGGTTTTGATCCACAATCACAGAATAGGGTGACTTCAATAAAATTTCTCCCCGGTTTTCAAAAAGAGGCCTACTGGTTTTATGCGGATGGGAAGTAGGCATTTGATCACTTAAGCCCCACTTATGAGCGAGGTATCCTTGGACTTTTTCTGTAGAATGATCGGAAAGAGCGGCATTATAAATTAACACTTCTGCAATCTCCACACTCGCATGACTACCAATCGAACCATCTAGACTTCGGGCTCCCAAGACCAAGTCATCATTGGGTGCAGGCGTAATTACTCCCGTATCGACAACCTGAAACTCAAGATTTCCATCCGCCCACTGAGCTTTCCTTGCTTCTGATTTCCGTAATGTCCAAATATGAGGAGCCCCATTTATCTCAGTCCCCCCTGAACGATCATCCCAATCCGATGTTCCCCTAATTGTAAAGGCTGCGAAATCTGAATTTACCCGCCGAAGNGCCCAGCCTGCATTGCTTCCTTGTTTGGAAATAACTGAACGCCATGTTCCCATGTTATGACCTTGGGCAACGATAAAAACAGTACCGTCTTCACCCAAATCAAACACGCTAGAATCCTGCACTCTCAAATACTGGGTGTTCCCGTCAAACTTTAGGGTCGATAATCCGTTCCAATTATTAACTTGAAGATCCGGTCCGTTCCCATTGCCTGCATTTCGGGAGGCCCCAGATTTATCACGCCAAAAATCAACCTTACCACCAAAAGGTTCATTCCCGGGATTTCCATCCGCATCGATATCAGATGCATCCAACCACAAAAGCAGTTCTCCTCCTGCGATTGAATCAGCACCAAAAGCAAAATCACCTGTTGAAAAGGTCGATACTTCGGACCATGACTTCCCAGCTGCATTTTCTGCCATGACACGGTAGTAATAAATTTTTCCAACTGTAAGCCCGGTTAGTTGATGATCAAATGAACCCAATGAACGTATTCCTAAACTGTGGGAAGCATCCCATCCGGCGGCCGTAGAATTTATATCTGTAGTATTGCCTGCATCCTCGTCCCCCCAGAATATAGTAACCGTAGGGTCTGACCCTCCAAAAATTTGGGTCTGTTGAAGATCTCCTTCAAAAATTTTCTCAACTTCACTCAAACTAATTGCACGGTCGTATACGCGGAGATCGTCGATCATCCCAAGAAAATACCAATCATTCCCCCAATTACTTCTCCCCACATATTGACTGGTCCTAGTTACCGCCTGAGGTACATGCCCNAGATAAGATCCCTTAAGTTCTCCATTACTATATAACTTCATTAAACCTGAATCATCCACACTGGAAACTATGTGTTGCCAATCATTCAATTTCCAGAAGTCCTGCACAATAAGAGACCGGTTCGTCCCACCCCGTCTAATACTCCACTCGGCTTCGTTGGAGGTCCATCGGTTGCAGAGCAATAAATTATGGCTACCGGCACCGTTTCCAAAATCAAAAACCCGCTGAAAATTCCCTAAATTCTCTTTGTAAACCCAACCTGAAAAACTGGTGGCTCCTCCAATCATGAAATCGCCCACTTTCACAAAGGCCTGATTACTTCCATCAAACTTTATAGCCGTTCCAAATTGGCCACCTAATCCTTCAGTCCATGTAGCCCCACCCGATACCTGAGCAACAGATGAAAAACCCGTTGAATCATAGGCTTCCGAACCTTGTCCTTCATCAAACTTCCAATGTGCAATAAGGTCACGAGAAATCAGGGGTTTATTCAGAGTCACAACTTCTGCTTCTCCACCATTGCCGACAATATCACCATGCAAAACCGCAGAATTCTTCGTTTGGTTTGTGGCAGTTTTGACAGCAACAGATGGAGGGGCAACCGTTCGTAGCCGTCCACTCATGTCAGACCAATCTGAATAAGAAGCTCCCTTGGCTTGCACTTGGTAATAGATAGTTTGCCCCGACTGGAATCCTCCAATATTCAGACTCCCTAGACCTGCAGCACGAGAACCCAAGCTTTGCGAGTAATCCCATAAACCGGCATTATCTCCATGATCAAAGGTTCCCCAATAAAGAATAATTTCAGGTTGAGCTCCGTCATAGGAAATCAGGTCATAAGAGAGTGTGGCATTGGAATCACTTATATTGTAAGCAGGTCGGGTTTCCACAACAGGTGGAACAGGTTGAGATCCAGTTGTAAAAGATCGTATGGCACCCATGCCAGCCAACAGTTGAACTTCTTCGGAAGACAATTCACTGTAAAAAAGCTTAACACCATGCATTTCTCCGGTTAGCTCCCCCCACTTTTCATCCGTGGGTCGAGCAATGCCTAGGGATAGTGGGGAAGTACCCGAGCCTTCCAACCTGCCATTGTACTGCGTCCAGGTGTTAATTTTGGATCCGTTTATGTAAAGAGTCATTTCGGAGCCATAAACGAGGGCGAGGTGATACCAAACATTATTAGAAATACCCGCTTCTATGCTAACGGTTTGATCAGTCGCCGCCGTACCCGAATCAATGTAGATTTCAACTTCTGAGCCTTGCGTTCCAATCTCAAAATTATCGTTGCCTGATGCACTCGACTGAGCAACCAACACATTATCAACTCCATGATTGGAATCATCTGAGGAGCTATCAGTGGTTCTTTTAAACCATAGAGACAGAGTGAAGCGTTCAACCTGATCCATTTCATCAATATCACCAAGATTTACAAAATCGTCTGTACCATCAAACCTGAGAACTTGTCCTTTTACTGGATCAGTGACGATGGTAGCTCCCGAGATGCTTCCATTGCGTGCACCCACTTGATCAAAAGCAGTAACCCCTGTATCGTTTAATTCCCAGAAATGAGCCGGACTAGCCGAAATGGCATCTCCTTGGGAAAGACCACCCGAATTTACGAGTTTTGCTCGGTAATAATAGGTGGTGGAAGCACCTAAGTTATTAAGCAGAATGGATGACTTTCCCACATTTGATACGCCTAACAAATTCGTCTCAGCTGCAAATGCAAGGTTTGCATCTGTACCCCACAAAAATGACAGGTTGCTGTCTATTCCTCCAAGATCAAACACATTCGCCTGTAATCTTGCTGACTGGGATCCAACCTGCGTGGCATCGGCTGTCTGGACTCTAGGAGCTTTTGCCAAGACTTCTAAAGTAAAAGTAGCATTCACATCACCCCATTGATTGCTTGCATTAACTGACACATTGAACAACCCGGCTTCTTGCGGGGTGCCACTGAGTACAAAACCGGATTTGCCAAGTGGTTTGCTATGCTTGTAAGGATGTTCGTCAGCAAGTAAAACCTGCATCTTCCATTGGTCAGCAAGATAACCTTCAATCTGCTGCTTTTCAATAAGTTCCAGAACTCGGGGAAAGAACAACACTTCTCCGACCATTAATTCCGTATCTCCATTTATGCGGTCAAACAAAGCTTCGGGCCGCCAATTACCAGAGACATTACTGACCACCACTTCACCATTTGCCCGAATCTCGTAACCGTAGCGCGAGACAGTCCACCCCACTATGGATTTCATAGCCGAAGAGACAGTTGTATTTAATTGAGGGTTATTATCGGTCCATCTGCTTAATCCCCATCTACCATTTTGAATCATTCTCCAACCTTCAAGAGTGAAGAGTTCGCGGTCAGGGAAAGAAAATCCAGTCTCATACCCGACCAGATAGATGGTAATCGGCATACTGGTGGCATCTGGAAGAAGTAATGACTTTCCGTAATCAAGTTTAACCATTCTTTTGCCAGTCTCAGGGTCAAAAGATATCAGAGGAGCCGTAGGATAAGAACTTTCCGCATCTCGTTGATTGACGGATTGATCCTTTAATAAATGAATGCGGTCAGAAATGTAAGCAGTAGTAGTCGATCCTCCAAAATCTCCATTGCCTCCGTTATAAATTGCGACTGCCTGAGTCGCATTCACTTCTATATCATAAATTCTAAAATCATCAATCGATCCGTTAAAATCTCCCCACTGGTCAGAAAAAATCCTCCCCATTCCCAAAGAAAGTGGCGAATCCCGTGAAGATTCAATCGGTCCATCAAATGGAGTTTGGGAGAGCCTCTCTACGCCATCTACATACAATTTCAGTCCATTTCCATATGCCATAACGACATGATGCCAGACGCCGTTCGAAATGTTCGCACCAGTTGTTGCATACCTTGCATCCTGCACGCCGTCTCCAGAATCCAGGTAAACTTCTATCTCATTACCTTCACTCCCAATCTCTATATTATCATTGTCGTAAGAACTTGATTGAGCCAGCATGAGATTATCGATCTGATGGTTGGTAGGAATGCCCAGCATCTCGCTATTGCGCTTAAACCAAAAAGCGACCGAAAAAGCATCCGCGTTATCCATATGGGAAACTTTATCAAAAACCAAACCGTCATTTTTCCCATCAAAGGAAACAGAACCACCCGTTTTACCCACTGTCCACCGAGCTTGATCAATCAATCTGCCATGATTACCATTTCCGGAGAAATCATGGGCGATAGATCCATTGGTCTCGTCAAATGGTAAATAGACCAGAAGATTATCAGTAGCGATTGAATCATTACGGTCATAGGATCGGTTCTGATGCATAAGTAGACTGCCATTCGCATCGGCATTGTACCAAGCAAAAAGTCCCGGGATCTCATCAGGTTTAAAACTGATCTCATTTGTCAATCCCATGGGTAGTCCAGTTAGGGTGTAGGATAAGGATGGAGACTCGCCCAGATCTAAATTTAAGATTTCTTGTCCGTAAGTAAGACCTGATACTGTAACAGCGGGAAGGGTAGGAGAGGTTATAATAGATAGGGTACCTACTGTTCCACGCTTTACTCCCGGTCTAGGTTCACTGTAGCCTGCAACACCCGGATCACCTTGGTAGAGATGATAGACATCCTCACTGCCAAAGCCCTTTTTGTAAAGACGGACATCGTCAATGATTCCCATGAAATAGCCACCATTGCCATGATCAGGAGCCGCTCCGATGTAAAGATCGGAAGAATAACCAATCATTAGCTCATTCAGAACCCGACGTTCAAATCTTTGCGTACCAGTTGCAAAAGTACCATCCACATAGGTACGAGCGTATTTTCCGCTAAGGCCTGAATTAGTAAAGACAATATGATACCATTTCTTCCATTGGCTAAGGACGAAATTATCTACCCCTTCATTCCAATTTGTACCTTCGCCAAAACGATGATGTAAATAGGGCCGGGTACCATGACTTGAATCACCCTGCCAAATTGAGTGAATTCTTCCCTCCGTTCCATTACCACGACCGAACAAACCTGTCCATCCCTCGTTGTTTCTTTCAGGAAAGTACCACATAGAAACGGTATACTCATCAATGGCTAAGGTAGAATGATAAGGGATGGTAATCTTGTCATCATTCCCATCGAAGTAAAAGGCTCCGCCTTTTTTACCGGCTCTTCTTTCGGGAGAACCTGCTATAACTCCATTGATAGATGTATTACCCTGAGCATTCAGGGCCGTATTAGAGGAGGCATTATCGTCAAGAGTCCAATATCCAACGAGATCATTTTCCCGATAAGTGGCGTGGGAAATCGACAGGTTTCGCCCACCACTTGCATTGGTATCACCTTCGATGATGGTACCTCCTGAAAGTAGGACAATGCGACCACCACCACCAGCTCCGGCTAAAGACGCATCACCTAATGCATCCCCGCCGCGTGCTTCAATTTTTCCAAAATTAGAGATCGAAGCTGCTTGAATCCGAATGGCACCTCCGGACCCGCCAGCTCCTGAACCATCATAATGAGAAGTGCCTGAACCACCATTGGCAGAAAGAGTGGTATTTACATCCAACTGGAAATTACCACCTGCAACAAAAGAGATCGCTCCTCCACCTCCCCCAGCATTTCCGCTGGCCCTAATTGCATGTCCACCACCGGATCCTCCGACCAAGTCAGAAAGTAAATCATCTCCATACTTAGCCCAATCTTCTAATGACTATTTTTTACAAGGAATAATACCTACATAATATTTAGGTTCTTTTCCTGGAATCCATGAAATAAAACATTGGTATATTTCACTCTTATCATATCCAGATACTAACTCTTGAAAGCTTTCTGCACCTTCATCTAATCCTTTTTCTTTCAAATAAAAATAGTATTTTTTTAGACTATCTATTCCAACTTTTTGCATATAAATAGTTTTTACAACAAAATTCTTTTCTTTTTTAGAGGC
>NHCX01000129.1 GCA_002168015.1 Verrucomicrobia bacterium TMED44 | reverse complement strand
TCTACTGTATCGAAAGAGAATGATAAGAAATAAATTATGAATCTGACTAAAGAGAATGTCCGAAAATTTTTGGGTTGGTGCTCGGTGATTAATATTGGGCTCCTAATCTATTGGATACTTGCTCTCACCTTAGGCAACGAACTTGTTTTTCAGATACATACCTGGTGGTTCGATATCCCGCATGATCGCTTTGATGAAATCCATTACACCATGATGGGTTACTTTAAATTGGCGGTGATTCTTTTCAATGTGACCCCGTATCTGGCACTCAGGTTCGTCAAGTTTGCCACGCCAACGAGTATAGGAAACGAATAAGCCCGTCGATTTTTACTTTTCTGTGTTTTACCCGTGGGCATCGGGTTTTTGGACTACCTCGTCCCCATCAAACCACGGAGTTACGACAAGCATGTCCTGCTTGCTGCCAAGGCAATAGACCAAATCTTTCGGTTCAAAGATTATATCAGCAAGCCTGTGGACCAGTAAGGAATCTTTTCTACGAACTGCGAGAATGGATATTCCGATGGATTCCGCTAGGTCGAGATTACGGGGTGACTGGCCAACAACCCTACTTTTCGCGGTAACGATTAATTTTTCCACTTTTAAATCCTTGAGTCCGGCGTGTGCTTCTAATGGGAGTGGGCTAGAAGAATATTCACGGTCTGAATGCATGGTTTCTTCCCGTGCTTGATCCACTTCCCGAATAATCAGGTTTCNTGGNATNTNNANTTGNTTTANNANNAGNGANANGATTTCNAGNCCACCNTCCACTTCNGANGCGACNATNTTNACNGGNANTTCNTNNTGATAGTTTNTCAGANNCACGCATGTANTGAGTNCGNACGAAAACCGGTGCNTNCACNTTCATGCGGGCAATGGTAGAAATCACTCTNTCAATNGCCTGATTNTCGTTGATCATGATNACAATGGCACGGCAGGATTCCACATGAGCGTGCCCCAGAGCTTCTTCACTGGTGGCATCNGCATAAAAGACAGGATCCCCCAATTTTCGGCCCAGTTCCACATTGTCAGAGTTCATTTCGAGNGCAACCGCTTCGATTTTTAGACGGCTTAAACTATTAGTAAGGAGTCTTCCAGCGAGGCCGTATCCGATGACCACCACATGATCACTGTGCCCAACGGTTCGGTCTTCCAGTTCCTCCGCACTTCTTGCCCGCAGAAGTTTGGCAAGGGGGTCAAGTGCCCGCTCTCCAGCAGTGAAGTGGGGTGCCTTGTATACCAACAGTGGGGTGAGGAACATGCTGAGAATACCGGCGTTGAGTAGGGTTCCAATTTCNGATTCAACAACCACGCCTTCCTGGATTGCCAATTGCAGGATGATAAATCCAAACTCTCCGAACTGAGCAAGGCCAACTCCTGCGAGCCAGGCGGCTCTGGGTGGAAAACGCATGAACGAGGCCGCCAAGATTGCGATAAAACCTTTGCCGCCAATAAAGGCAATAAGCAACAAACCTACTTCCATCGGTTTTTCTGTAAGCAGATNGAAATCAAAAAACATACCCAGGGAAACAAAGAAGAAACTAACGAACACATCACGCAGGGGAAGAATGTCGCCCATTGCCCGATGTCGGAAATCCGTGTCCGCCACAATCATTCCCGCCAGAAATGCTCCCAATGCGAGCGAAAGCCCGGTTAAGGAAGTCAGGTATGCCGTTCCAATACACAAACAGAGAACGGTGAGGATGAACACTTCATTACTCCGGCTGGCGTCTACCCAACGAAAAAGGTGGGGGATGACTTTACGGGAGATGGCAAAAAGCAAGAACACNACCAAGGCTGCTTTTGCCAGTGCGAGCATAATGGCCTGCCAAGTTTCGGGTTTATCCAGCCCGTTGATTAAAAGAGGAACAATCAAAACCATGGGTACGATGCATAAATCCTGAAAAATGAGTGTTCCCACAATAAATCGGCCATGGGGTGCGTCCAGTTCTGCTCGTTCGCCGAGAGTACGTAGAACCAGTGCAGTGCTGGAGAGGGCAAAGACAAAGCCATAGACGATAGCTTCCGGGACACTGAGATCCATACTCAGGCATACCAATGAAGTAACCAGGGTGGTAACTCCAACNTGNAAGAGTCCTCCCAGGGCGACCTGACGAAAAATGTTTTTTAACCGGGAAAGAGAAAATTCCAGACCAATGGTAAAAAGAAGAAAAATGACACCGACCTCAGCAATAACTTCGATGGCCTCTGGATCATGAGCAAGAGATAGTGCTTTTGGCCCAACTAGGGCTCCGGAAAGAACCAAGCCAGCAACNACGGGGAGTTTCAGGCGGCCCAAAACAAGAGTAACAATTACGCTTACCGTCGCAATTACTGTAATTTCCTCGAGTAGATGCATTAGGGAACGGAACCTAGTCTTCGTTCAATCTAAGTACAATAGGAAAGGAGAAAGTGTAGAATTTTTGATCTTAAATAGTAAAGTACCCTTATTTAAACTTTTACTGGGTGTTAAATTGGGAAGTTGAAAATTAGTCTAGACTATTCTAATCGGGAAGCTTTTTNTCTCTTNTCTCGGGTNTTCAAATCAAGGCAACGATTCCAAGAATGTAGACGCAGGTCATTAGGCTCGCTCCTGTTCGAAATCCGAGTGAGGTGGATAAGTAAGCAAGTAGAATGGGGGGGTGCGGCAAGGTATCGCACCGTATTGTAGCTGAAACTGTCTCCGGTTCCGCGCAGCCGGGTAGGGAAGAGCTCGGGGAAGTAAATGGAGTAGCCGGCAAAAAGAGAGAGCTGGGCGAAACCAATCATTGGAAGCATCCAGTAAGCATCGCTTGCAGAGTTGAGGTTGTTAAATACAAAAATGGTGGCCACCATAGAAAGAACCAATAAGATCAACATGCTAGGCGTCGGCTGACCAAGATCGAGACACAACATAAAGCAGTCATTCCAAGGAACTATCTAAATGTACGGAGTGATGGGTTCTTTTTCTTCTTTAATGGAAAATGGTTATGTTTAGGTACACATTTTAACGGCTAACCTGACTGCGGATTTCAAACTGCTGGGATCTGCTTTTCCCTGCCAGGCAATATCAAGAGCGGTTCCATGATCCACCGAGGTACGGATTATGGGAAGTCCGAGGGTAACATTCACAGCTTCTTCAAATGCAAGAGCTTTTACGGGAATGAGTCCCTGATCATGATACATGCACACATAAGCATCGATTGATTCCCGGATGCTTGCGGTAAAGGCAGTGTCAGGGGGGAGGGGGCCGAGTAGTTCCATGCCCTCTTCTCTAGCTTTTTCAATGGCAGGAATGATGAGGTTTTCCTCTTCCTGATTTCCAAATAATCCGTTTTCGCCACCGTGTGGGTTAAGACCGCATACTGCAAGTCTTGGCTCTCGTCCGAGCAGTTTTTGATGAGCCTCTCTGGTAAGTGAGATTACATCGTAAATCCTATCGACTGAGAGAAGGGCAGGAACTTCAGAGTATCCGCAATGCACAGTTACCAAGCTGCAACTGATTTCATCGGAGAAAAAAGCCATGCAGAACTTCTCCGCGCCGGTATGTTCGGCGAAGATTTCAGTATGCCCGGGTTGGCTTACTCCTCCTGCTTGCATCGCTTCCTTATTTGCCGGGCAGGTGACCACAGCCTGAACTTTTCCAGCTTGTGTGGCCAGAATTGCAGAAGTGATATAGTCGTATGTTGCCCGTCCCGTTTTCGCATCAGCTGTGCCTGGGCTAAAATTCGATGTGTCGATGATTGCATGATCGAATACGGTCGGGCTCTGGATACCTGAAAATTCTGGTGCGGAGATTTTTGAAACATTGAAGGATTTATTGGTTTTCTCTGCACAGGCTTGTAGAACATTCCAGTCTCCAAAAATGATGGGATTGCATTGTGCGGAAATTTCTGGATCGTTTAATATATCGATACAAATTTCCGGGCCAATCCCCGCGGGATCACCCATGGTAATGGCTATGCGTGGTTTTGACATCTAGAGTGTAAGGGTTTCACCTTTTCTCCCGTAATCATCTTCATGTCTGATTTGATCCTCTGCTTTCCACTGACCAAAACTGATGACCAGCATACGAAATATTGATTTTTCAGCCCAAAAGCGGTGTTTTTGTTCTGGTTTGATTAAAAATTCCTCGTGAGCTTTGGGGTAAAAAAGCTGCCCATCAATTTCCAAAATTCCACCATCATCGAGAAAATGAAAAAGCTCATACCTGATGGCGTGAGAGTGTAGGCTCGCCCGCTCGCCCGGTTTAACTTCGGTTAAATCAACCGAGCACTTCTGGTTCCGAACAACCATATGTATGTCACCCCATGGTCTATTCGATTGTATGGTCGTTTGTCCTTCTCTTGGATCACTCATGAGCTTAAGTATTGTTGCCTGATCAGACCGGGGCAAGCTTTGCCTAGATCATCGAGAATTAAAACTTTTGTATACTGAAGTTCGTCATCCATATCCGGTCTTCTTGATTAAGCTTCTCTCTTTCATTGGCCAGGCTTCGATAAATTCCCCACTTTGGGCGAACGAAGGAAAACCCATCCCGCCAAGTTTCAAGTTTCTTCAATTGTTTCTTTTGGTTAATTTCGCCATCCATAGAGCGAACAGAAAAATGAATGGAACCATTTTGTGAATACTTGGATATGCATTCACAGACTAGCCATTTGCCTTTACAACTTTCCCAGTCGGTCAGAAAGATTCTTCCTGAGTCTTTAAGCGACCACCATTGTAACTGAAGTTGGGGTTTACCCCTATCCTTTACGCCTGACAAGGTTAAGACCGGATCATCTATATTTTTCGTACCAACCGCTTTCAATTGAAAGAAGTGACAAAATTGTTTGTTGATTTGAAAGGACTTATCGATCTTAAGATACCATTTAATTTGGTGAGTTTCAGATGAAATGGCTTTCATCGGTTCGGGTGAACTCTGGTAGCCTTTAATTTCGTTTCTTTGTCTCTCCTTACCTTTTGGCCATGTTTTATTCCGGTCACCGTCAATGTCTCTGCGGAGGCTAAACATAAAGGAACTTTCTAATTCATTGTCTTTGACAATTTTTATATGTTCGAAGTTCTGATCTTTCCAATCTTGTAGCAATGGAGACTCGACGGAGTATTTTCCAAATACATTTTTTATCTGATCACTTGCACTGATGGTTGATGGGGAATCTGGCCGAAGTTTGATTTCACTTAAATTTTCTTTGGAATCGGCTCCAATCAATTGAACCAGTCCAAGGGAGAAAAATATCCAAAAATAAAGACAAACAAAAACGCCGCACTTCTGCGGCGTTCTTGGGCTTTTGAAACACAAACTAAACTGAAACAAACTGACTGATGTCATTGGTTAAGACGGAGGGTTCTTACAAAACGTTCAAAAGAAATGCATTTTTTTTAATATATTTTTTCATTTCTCTTAGGGCTTACTGATTATCAATGGTTTATGGAATAAATTTTTTTTAATTTTTTTTTGAGTAGTCCCTACCTGACCAACTATTCAGAACGGATTGTTGCCATTTTTCAAGGTCAGATGTCATAGTATCGACTCTTTTTTTCTGTTTTTTGATAAGATCATCCGATTCCATCGGGTCTTTGACTAAATTGTATAATTCGAATCGGGTTTCCTTTAGAGTTTGGATTCGATGAAGTTTCCAGGGCCAGGCATTCCAAGCGGCATGTCCAAGGAACTGCTGTTTATCGAACGATTCGAATACATTTACATTTTTAAGCATCCTTTCGGGATACGGATTTGGCTTACCTTCGTTCTTCGCATCTGATAGAGCCTTGATGATTCGGTCGTTCCATGTCGATTGGCCGTTTCTAAACCCATGCCAGAATCCCATAGCTGTCCGTTTATTCTTTTTCCCGGAAATAATGGGTATAATATCTGTGCCATCCAATGGAAGATAACCTTCTCCTTTTTTGAGTCCGGCTATACCAAGGAGAGTGGGGTAAAGATCGGATGAGATACATGGGGTATTAATTTCTTTTGGTGAAAATCTGACAGGCCATTCTAAAATGGCGGGAATTCTTAGTCCCCCTTCATAAATACTCCCTTTTTTAGCTCTGCCACCTGAGGTTTTCTGGTCAAGACCACCATTATCACTCGAATAGAAAAGCAGGGTGTTTTGTTCGATGTTTAGTGATCTTAATTTTTCGCGTAGTCTTCCAATTTGTTGATCGAGCAGGGTGATTTCGCGAAGGTATCCTTTCATTCCCAATCTTTGTTCATTGTACAATGTGGAAGCATTGGGAATGTCTTGTGGAATTTCAAGATGGGGAGAATGGGGAGAGGGGAACCAGCTTACGATGAAGATAGGCTTTCCCTTGCCGTTCTGTTTTTCAATAAAATCAAGGGTCGCATCCATGGTGATGACCGTTCCTGCTCCTTTGATTTGTATGTACTCACCGTTTCGACTTAGGTAGGGGTCGTTGTCAAAAAAATTGAGACCGGATAACCATTCATCAAAACCGGCCCCACCGGGAGAAGTTGGACTGTCGGGTTGGACAGATCCAATGTGCCACTTTCCAAAGTGTGCGGTTATATATCCTGCTTCTTTTAATTTTTCGGCAATGGTGATTTCCTGAGGGCGGAGATAGTGGCCATGATTGGGGACATTTACCCGAAAGGGATGCCTGCCTGTAAGAATGCTGGCCCGGGTCGGGGAGCAGACTGGTGCACTTGCGTAGAAGCGATTAAAGACCACGCCGGATCGGGCCATATCGTCCAAGTGGGGTGTTTTGACGAATGGATGGCCGGTGTATCCACAATCCCCGTAACCATGATCATCAGACATAACCAAGATGATATGGGGAAGGGAGTTTTTATCCGCCGACCATACTATTCCCCAGGTAAGGGAAAGAATGAAAAGTAATCTAAGGATTAATGCAGGCATGGCCTAGAGGCTAGCCTCGAAGAAGACGGTGATGCAATCAGAAATCGGCAGGCTGGGATCTTATCCAATCCACTAAAATGGCGATCTCTTCATCCTTCAGTTTTCCATCCCTGCCGTAGCAGGGCATACGGTCATTCTTCTTGCCGTAAAATCTTTTGTCCTCGGGATTTTCAATGAAGGCAATCAACCATTCCCGTGATCCGTATCCGGTCAGGTCGGGTGCAGATCCTTCATCCTCGGAATCAATGTCATGGCATTCAATGCAGGCTCTGCCATCCTCGAATTTCAGATCATCATTGTAATAGAGGGAGAGAAGTTCCTCGCGCATATCCTCGTCCAATTTTTCTTCGTAAGGTAATTCTGCACCGTCTGAGAGAAGCTTGGCAATTTCAGGTAGTAGCTTCTCTTCCTCTTCGGTGTACTTGGCCAGTACCTTGCGGGCCATGGTCCCGTCCTTAAATTTGGTGCCTCCAAAGTATTTCTCGGATACATAATGATCATAGTCGAGCAATTCGGTGATCCATTCAACACTGGCAAATCCAGCCAGATCCGCTGCGGATTGAGGCTCGTCGACCGGGAATCCACGTCCATCATGCCCGTTGTACCGGTGACAGCTTGCACAATGGGAGGCGAACAGACGGCGCCCCTGATTTTGTGGATCCTTTCGTAGGAGAGTAACCGCACCCGCTGGAGGAATACCTTCCGAGTCGGCAATTTTGATCACCCGTTCAGCCTGCCAGTTTGCCTCTTCAATGGCCGCACCATGCTTAAGATTTGCCTGATCCTCGGAAATGGCCATCCCCGTGAGAGCCGCGGAACCTGCAATCAACACCCACCAAAACCCAACATTGAACTGATGACCTCCTTTACTCTTGCCAATGAATGGCGTGAGAAACATCCATAGGCCCAGGAAAGCAGGGATGATAACGGCCCCCCAGAATGCGGGGACATATTTGAGAAGTTGAAATAGAAAAAGAAAGTACCATTCCGGACGAGCAGGAAATTCATTGGATGGATCAGCAGGTGGTCCGAGTGGAGCTCCCCGAAAGTAAATGGTCAGGGCCACCACGGCCAAAAGCACCGCGAGGCAGGCAATCGCATCCTTCAGCACCTGGTCGGGCCAGAAGTAGGAATCACGCTTGGGTCTGGGTTCCTTTACATGAATACCATGCTTTCGGAATAAATAGATATGAGCCACCACCAGTGCCACAAGCGATGCGGGCAAGACGCCTGCGTGCAAGGCAAAAAAACGGGTCAGGGTGTGGTGTCCGTATTCTGATCCGCCCACCACGATTTTCTGCAGGGCGGGCCCGATAAGGGGAACTTCCGCCATCAGGTTCGTTGCCACGGCTGTGGCCCAATAGCCTTTCTGNTCCCATGGNAGNAGNTANCCGGTNAGGGANAGGGCNAGAGTCACNCCCATCATNAGNACNCCGAACCAAAANTTNANTTCNCTNGGNGCNTTGTANGCTCCNTCGATTACCACNTGCATNAGGTGNANAACCAGNAGNACNATCATNGCCTGNGCCATGTANTGATGNACGCCTCNNAGAAACCANCCACCNGCCACATGGTACTGNAGAAAATATACGCTTTCCCATGCCGTTTGAGCACTGGGGGCATAGAACATCCAGAGAAGGGTGCCGGTCACGACCTGGGTGAAAAAGACAAAAGTAAGGCANCTGCCCCATACATATCGCCATCGAGCACCTCCCGGTACTTTCTCATAAAGTGCTTCTTTGACCAATCCACGGATACCCGAGCGGTCATCAATCCAGTCCATTAATCCTTTGATCATACCGGTACTTTCTCCGCAATATTGGGCACAAACTGTTGGAAGCGAATCCAGACCACACCGTCTTCCACTTTGGTATCCATCGTGTCCATTCCGCGTGGGCTTGGACTATTATCGGTGGTCACTGAACCGTCCAGTCCGAAGGTACTGTTGTGGCAGGGGCAGAAATAATCATTGGAATTTTTTCGGTAATCAATGGCACAGCCCAAGTGTGGACATTTCAAATTATATGCAGTCACCCCGTCCCCTTTTCTGGTAAGATAAACGGCACCTGCGGGGATGTTGGTGTAGGTGGTCCATGCATCCTTCACCTTTTCCAAAACAACTTCAAACTTGGTGGGCGTGCCGTCTTCCGGCAAGGTTGCGAGGTTGGTGACTTTGGTCCAAGGAACCTCGGCGTTACCTGAATCCTTGGTTGCCGGGTCGAGGACACTGGGAATACCTGATGCCAGAGGAAATAACGCACAGGCAGTGGAAGCGGCAATCGTTGAAGTTACAATAAACTTCCTTCGATCCTCCTTTGATTTTTCTTTATTTAAATGGTCTGACATATCTTTCGGATAGATTAGAGAAGATTATCAACTTATAAGTTATCCTAGGTTCGAGCGAGTAGGAAAAGACGTAATTTCTGTTTAGAACATATTAAAGCTTTAAATATGCAAATGAAGGTTTAAGAGAGGGTGCAAAAGAAATTTGCTATTGAATCTTTCTAAAGGCAAGTCGCTTGAGCCCTTTTTGAATGGATTTATTTTGATGGACAAGCTTCCAAATTAACTGGGTGGAGTAGTTTTCAAACATCAGTAATACCAACCCTTTATCAATCCCGAGATAACTTTTCCCTATCCAGGGAAGGTCACCGCTTGCTTTGGTAGCATAGCTGTAGGCATCGTAAAGACCATACTTTCCGACCAGTCCTGGAATTTTGTACATGTGGTTAAGGGCATCAATTGATTCCTTCGGAGTAAACGGGAGAAAGGAAAGTGCACCGTATGGGGCAACGGTTCCATCTTCGAGTAGTTGGTATCCCGCACCAATGGGATATGAACCGTATTCACCACTGTAGCCTTTAGTCGGACTGATACAGGCAGACATGCCCCATGAATTGGGTCCCAGGCCTTTGATGCGATGAGCATTGTCGATGGCGTACTGCCTGGCTGCAATCGATGCATGCCGTGAATTCTGGAACCAATCACGACCAATTTTATCCCGCAGGTTCCGAAAGTCGATAAATGCGTGCGTCCATTGATAAGTAAACGCAGCACCCGTTCCGCAGAAAATAAAGGTTTCGCCCTTGTAACTGCCCTTGTAGGTCTTCATGGCATAGTAGGAATCCGCTCCGGTTGAAAATTCTTCTCTGGGTGCACCGGCTGCGAGAATATAGAGAAAGATATGTTCACTGTAGGCGGACCATCCACCGAACATACCTGCTTCATTGATTCCATACGGAACACTCTTCGGGAGATCTTCGGGATAGCAGGCGAGGTAAGGATGTTTAGTCACCGGGTCAGTGAACCATTTCCAGTTCATGGTCTCATATAATTCATAAGTAAGTTTTTCGATTTCTCCACCAAAGTATTCAGCCGCGGCGAGAGCTCCGAGTAACATGGTACCGGCCGATGCATTGCTCAGCTCGATATTATGCGAGTCTTTCCAACCCCGCTTACCGCTATCAGGGTCAATGAAATGGTACCAGAATCCATTGATTCGTTTTAAATTTCTCAGAGTTTTCAGGGTGATGATAATTCTCTTTTTTCCCTCTTCACGGGAGATCCATCCACGCTCGACGCCAATAATAATCGCGGCAAAATAAAACCCTTGTTCCTCGATTGCCAAAGGAACGTAATTGTGGATTCCAATATAATCTCCGTTTGTCATGCCATAGGTCGGGCTCTTTGGATCATCGTTCCATTCTTCCCAAAAGAAATCAAAACAGCCACGCAATTCTCGTTCCATCAGGAGAGTTAATTTTTGTGGGCTTTCTTCTACTGGAAAAATGGATCTAGCTCCAAAAGTTACAAGGGAAGCTTGCAACAGGAAGAGAGCTTGTAGAAATAGAGATTTTTGAGGCATAGAAATCATGCCTTTCCTTACTGGTAAAAGATAATCTAGGCGATCAGTTTTGGTACCGGATGGTGTGGTTCGACGCCTGTGAGACGGAAATCAATGTCTTGGAAGTGGAAGGGATTCTGTGCATTAATCTTAGAATGCACATTAAAGCGTAGTCAACCTATTTGGTTTAATAGGCTTGTTTATGGGGTGGCAGTTCACTTCTATTTTTTGAAAACCTCAGGTACAAAGGGGGAATCACAATCATATTGAGAAAGGTGGATGTGATTAACCCCCCAAGAATCACAATTGCCATG
>NHCX01000128.1 GCA_002168015.1 Verrucomicrobia bacterium TMED44 | reverse complement strand
TCACCTGCCATAATTTCACAAAATTGTATTAGTATTATTATTGTAAAATTATAGATTGAACTTATCCATTCTGTGTGAGGTAGCCATGATAATGATATCGTTATAAATGAAATTGGCATAAGTATGGCGATTATTGGAATTAAAACCATATTTGAAATAAGCGATATTGGCACGATGAGAGAAAAACTTTTTGCAAGAACTAAAAAACTACCACAGAATGCCGCAATGTTTATTAAATTTAGATGAGTCACATGTTTAAGAAATTTAAGATGAAAATTTTTATTCAGATCTTGTAAAAGCCATATAATGGTCAGAACAACTGAAATGGAGAGAATGAACCCAAGGTTGTTTATGTTGTTATTGTCTGAAATTAGAAGTATCGTTCCTGCAACACACAATGTATTGATGGTAGGGACCCGAACACCTATCAGTCTAGTAGATACCCATATGAGAAGCATTAAGTAGGCTCTTACGGATGATACTGAGAAATTTACGAGATGAAGATAGTACATAAGAATTATCATCGTAGTTAAATTGGCAATTATTTGTTTCATACCTGATAATCTTAGTAATTTTGAGATAGCTAGAAATAAACAACCAACATGAAGTCCACTTACGGCAAATAAGTGTAAAGTTCCGGAATTTCGAAATACAGTTAATTGAGACTGACTTAATGCAGTTTTATCACCAAATAAGAATGCCTGTGTAAATGCCTTTACATGAGTAGATAAGTTTTCATTATGCCAAATAGAAGCAATATGTCTTGGTCTTAATTTTTTTGGAGCAAAATTTTTAATCTCGTCCACATAACATATGATTTTAGTAGGGGTTTCATCTAGATATTGTTTTGCTAAATAAGATTTTCCTCGGATTCTAGAGATTCGAAATCTTTTAAACTTGATATTTTTATTAAATAAAAAAAGGTGTTGCGTCGTGCTAAATTCTTGTAGCAATTCTGTATTTGTTAAAATTTGCCCATACCTCGCAGTAAATTTTTTCTCTCCAACCGTAACATTATACTTTGCAGGTTGAAGTTGTACCCATGTGTTTAATTCCGAAAAATGGTTTTTATTAAATTCTTTAAGCTCTATTTGGGGAGTTTTTTTATTAATCATACAGTAGAATAGAACCAATAAAGTTATTGATACTTCACAATAATTTCTTTTTTTCAGGTTTATGATTGTTAAGAAAAAAAGAATGGAGAACATGATTACAGTACCAACGAGGCTCATATGCTCTACTTTGTACAAACAAAATAAAGTTAATGTGACTAGGAATATGTAGATCGTTGGAATTCTAAACAGCATACATCCAGTTTAATTCAGTGTTTGCATATAATAGCTGTGATCATATCTTAAAATTAGTGCTCTACGATCGACAATATATGCGTAAACCCCTTGGGGTAAATTTAAAATCTTTAACTGATTATTTAATACTTTTTATCATATTGGTTTTTGTAATACAGTCAGTTATTAGATTTTTTGAAAACGATCTTTGGGTACTAAAGTTCTTTGGTCTTTCACCTGACGGATTGTCTTCGGGGCTAATCTGGACTTTTTTAACATACAGCTTTTTGCATGAAGGTCCCTTGCATTTACTTTTTAATATTATCGGAATTCACTTTATTTCAAGAAATGTTGAACACTCTTTAGATTCTACGACATATGTCGTACTTTACTTACTCAGTTCATTCTTGGGGGCATTATTTTGGATATCTTTTAACTTCGGTGGGTCTTTTTTGATAGGTAGCTCAGCTTTTGTAATGGCGAGTTTGGCTCACTTTTGTCTTCAACGGCCTAATCAACCAATCACCTTTCTTTTATTTTTTATCCTTCCAGTCACACTTAAACCTAAATATCTTTTACTAGGAGTACTTGGCTTAGAGTTGTACGGTTTCCTGTTTTCAGAACTTAACAATTCCTCGGGAATAGCGCATTCTGCTCATCTGGGTGGAATGATTGCAGGTGCGATTGTATATGCTCCTTTTTTTAATAAATTAAATCTCCCCAAATTTACTTTTGCTAAACCTGGGCACCGGAAAAAGAAATCCATTCAAAAAAATTCATACAGTATAAATGTCGGTCTTAATAAAAATTTAGAAGAAGAAGTTGATAAAATACTCGACAAAATAAACGAAAATGGTTTTGGAAGTTTAACTGATGAGGAAAAAAAACTCTTAGAGAAAGCAAAAAGCCTTTTCAACGAAAAGAACAACTAATTATGCATTTACACTTAAACTTTAAGCTTCTATTCCTTCTCTTTTATTCAGTTGCAATATCTTGTAAAGCAAGTTCGCAAGCTACGCCACTGTACCCCAACGCGTTAATGAAGCACGAAACTCAGTGGCTTATCAAGGTGCTTGAGCAGGCTCATTACAATAAATTAGGAATTACAGACCTTAATGCGAGTGCTTTCATTGATAGATTCGTCAATAAATTAGATAAGCAAAGACTTTATTTTACCGCCCAAGAAGTAGAAGATTTTCACACGAAATATTCCAAAACACTCCAATCGCACTTTGAACAGGGAAATCTTCTTCCAGGATTTGAAATATACAACCAATACAAAACAAAGGCGATATCCAGATTGAACTGGGTTCTTGTCGAATTGGACTCTGACCCAAGCTTATTTATCGATAAAAATTATACCGCAAATAGAGAGAAAAAAAATTGGGCCACTACTGAAAATGGATTAGATTCTTTATGGAAAGATCTCATAAATTTCGAATACATTCGAGAGGTGATACAGCAGTTTGATGAAAATACAACCAAGATATCGAAAAATACTCCTGAACTTAAAGACTACATTGATGAATCAAGAGAAAATTTAAAGAGAAGTTATTCTAGGTGGATCAAAAACATTAATGAATTTGAATCTAGTGATGTTCAAGAAATCTACCTTACTACACTCACCCATATGTTCGATCCTCATACTGTTTTCATGAATATGAAAGAAAAAGAAAAGTTTGATCAAGCAATGAATAACGAATTTGTAGGCATCGGGGCAAGATTACAAGATGAGGATGGTTACTGTACAATTAAAGAACTTTTACCGGGCGGACCTGCTGAAGCCTCAAGAGAATTAGAACCAGAGGATATTATACTCAAAGTCGCACAATCAGACGGAGACTTCGTGGATGTTGTGGACATGAAGCTCACCAAAATTGTGGATTTGATAAAAGGTCCTAAGGATACATTGGTTAGACTAGAAATTCGCCCTATCCAAGATCCCAGTTCTGTAAAAGTTGTTAGAATAGTAAGGGATAAAATAAAATTAACCGAAAACTTAGCTAAAGCTTTCGTAAAAAAAATAGAATTAAACGGAGAGGAAATAAATATAGGCGTAATCGAACTACCCTCCTTTTATGGTTCTTCTGGTAGTGGACCTAAAGCTACAGATGATGTTGAAGAACTCATTGCTAAACTCAAGTCCTACGACATTAAAGGCCTCATTCTGGATCTAAGACGAAATGGAGGTGGTTACCTTAGCGAAGCCGTAAACCTAACGGGATTGTTTATTTCAAGGGGCCCAGTCGTACAGGTAAAGAATACTGATGGAAAAATTAGGAAAAAATTTGATTTTAACCCTAAGGTTGCTTGGAATGGACCTCTTTTTACATTAGTTTCTAGATATTCTGCCTCGGCATCAGAAATTGTGGCAGGTGCTCTCAAGGATCATAACAGAGCAATAATAATTGGAGATGAAACAACACACGGCAAGGGAACAGTTCAATCTATGATTCAGATGAATCTGCCCTTTAATATTTTATCTAGCAGGAATACCGGGAAAACAAGTGCAGCCAAAATAACAATCCAAAAATATTATCTACCGAGTGGAAGAAGTACTCAAATAAATGGAGTTAAAAGTGATATTTCGATACCATCTATTAACATGTTTTTACCTATTGGTGAGTCAGATCTGGATAATGCTCTTCCCAACGATAGCATTCCTGCAGTAAATTTCAGGAAGACTTTAGAGCAATATTCTTTTAATAAACTTGCGATAGATACTCTTAAAAAGGATGCAGAAGAAAGAAGAAAAAAATCAGATGTATTTAACTATTTGAATGAAAATATAGACTTCTTTAAACAAAAAAGAGAGAAGAAAACATTTTCTTTAAATCTTGAACATAGATTAGACCAAAGAATACAAGAAAATAGCAAAAACGAGGATTTCAAAAATATATTTAAAGGATTCAGCAAGCTCTCCTACCCAAGTAGAGAAATAGTTTTATCGATTGTCAGTGATCAGATCAGTCAATCAAGAAAGGCAAGGGGTCTTGACTTAAATGAAACCGATTCAATAAAGGAATTTAAAATACCTACCGACTTAGACATTTCGCTGAATGAAACCTTGAATATTTTACGTGTTCATCTCTCTGCAGAAAAAGCTTTGGGAACCGCACAGAAATCTAACCAAGAAACTCCAAAGATTTAATTTTAAAGCATTGCTAAAAGAAATCTTCTTTTTCCAGTAAAATCCTTTTTAATGAAGGACTTTCTAAAATGTTTGTTTAACATCTTTAGTAAATATTCACTTTGATTATGCCCAATTTCAAGCGCTAGGAGGCCAGACTTACATAAAAGAGATGGGGCAATATCAATAATTTTTTCTAAATCATAAATACCTTCTTTTCGGGAAAGAAGAGCATCCTTTGGATCATGTTCTTTAACTTCTGGTTCAGTATCCAACCATTCCTTTTCGGAAAGATATGGTGGATTAGCAACAATTACATTTACCCTATCAAGGTATATAGAAGAATTATTCCAGTCATATTGAATAATATCAACATGCTGGTCGCATTTGTTCAAAATTACATTTTCTTTGGCTAGGGAAATACAGTTAACTGACTTATCTATGCCAAGGCATTTAGCATGTGGATAAATTTTGGCTAGTGAGATTATAATTGCACCACTTCCAGTGCCAAAGTCGAGTATACTTCCCTGAAAACCAACCGGAAGATTAGAAGAAATTAAATCGACTAACTGTTCCGTTTCAAAACGTGGAATAAGAGCACGTTTATCACATTTAAGCATAATACCGTGAAATTCGACATAACCCAAAATATGCTGAAGCGGTTCCCTTTTAGCACGCCTTGAAATTGCATGGCGAATTTTATTTAAGGTTTCTTCATCGGAAATAATATGTTTATCTAGATAAATATCTAGTTTTTTGATCTTTAGGAAATTACATATGATCCACTCTGCATCAATCTTTGCACTCTTTATTCCTTTTTTACTTAAAAAGGTAGAAGACTTCCTTAAAATTTCTAAAGCAGAAAATTGTTCATTCATTTTTATCTAAATGAATTGTACGTATCTTTTCAGCAAGATCTTCTTTTTCGAGAAATTCAATTATATGATTAATATCTCCCATCATTGATTCTTGTAATGCATGAGAAGTGTAATTTACTCTATGATCAGTAATTCTGCCTTGTGGAAAATTATAGGTTCTTATTCTTTCGCTTCTATCTCCAGTTCCAACTTGATTTTTACGATTCAGAGCGTACTTTTTATTTTCCTCAGATTGTTTCTTTTGAAGCAACCTGCTCCGCAAAACCGTCATTGCCTTATTTTTATTTTTCAGCTGTGATCGTTCGTCAGCACAATAAACATTTATTCCGCTAGGGATATGCTGAATTTGAACAGCTGAATCGGTTGTGTTAACCCCCTGCCCTCCGGGGCCACTAGCTCGGCATACACTAATTTCCAAATCGTTAGGATCAATTGAAATTTCTACATCTTTTGCTTCAGGTAAAACTGCAACAGTAGATGTCGAAGTGTGAATTCTGCCGCCTGCTTCAGTAACAGGAATTCTCTGAACTCGATGAACTCCGCTTTCATATTTCATTTTTGACCAGGCTTCGTTTCCTTTCACAATAAAGATAATTTCCTTAAATCCTCCTGTATCAGAATTACTTTGGCTTAAGCATTCAATACTCCAACCTTGGTTTTCTGCGTATCTGGTATACATCCTAAACAGGTCCCCAGCAAAAATAGATGCTTCATCTCCACCCGCTCCTGCCCGAATTTCAACAATAGTGTTTTTCCCGGCTTGCGGATCTGGTGGTAATACCGAAACGAGAAGTTTATCTTTTTTGACTTTAATTTTAACTTCTAACCCCTCTATTTCACTTCTGGCTTCTTCTTCCATTTCTGGCTCTTCTAGAAGACTCTGACACTGTGCCAATTCATCTTCATAGTGCAAAATATCTTCATAAATATCTAATATGCCCTGTAATCTTCGATGTTCCTTTGAGAGTTCTGTTGCTTTTAAATTGTCCTGAAAAGTTTCCGGAAGAGAAAGTAACTTCTCTAGATCATTGAAACGTGTACGAAACGGCTCGATATTTGGTAAGTTTTCCATTATTAGAATGAGATCTATGATCATAGAACAAAATCTGTATAAAGCGAACCCGTAATATGTCTCACCCATACGGACAAAATGTGGTCGCTTGCATATGGGATTTTGATAAAACTTTGATTCCCGGATACATGCAAACACCCCTTTTCGAACATTTCGGCGTCAATGAAGGTCTGTTTTGGGAGGAAGTCAATAAATTACCTGAGATTTATCTCCAACGAGGCTGTAAGGTCTCAAAAGATACAATTTATCTCAATCATCTTCTTAGTTATGTAAAAAATGGTCCAATGAGAGGATTGACCAATCAAAAACTTTCGGATCTTGGTAAAAATTTAGTTTTCTGCCCAGGCTTACCGAATCTTTTCCAATCCCTTTCTTCTATTCCTAGCCAAATAGAATTTAAGGATCATGATTTTAAATTGGAGCACTACATTATAAGCACAGGTTTATCTCCGATGATAAAAGGCAGTTCAATTTTCCCATTTGTAGAAAATGTTTTTGCATGTGAATTTATCGAATCTCCACTGCCGCCAAATTATCAAAGTCAGACGGAGTTGTCTTTGCCACTGGACTTAGAAATATCTCAGGTTGGTATGACTGTTGATAATACAATTAAAACCCGATTTATTTTTGAAATAAATAAAGGGTCAAATAAAAACATACATATAGATGTTAATGCGTCTATACCGCATGAAGACCGACGTATCCCTATAGATCAAATGATTTACATTGCGGATGGACCCAGTGATGTTCCAGTTTTCGCAGTAGTAAAGGGTATGGGAGGTAAAACATATGCAGTTTACGACCCAAATAATGAAAAGGAATTCCAGCAAAGTTGTGACCTTGTAGAGCATGGTCGTGTCCATAATAACGGCCCGGCAGATTATCGTGAACATTCACCAACTTCAATGTGGATTAAGCAAAAGGCGATTGATATTTTAGGAAAAATGATTGCCAAAAAAGAGGAGCATATTAAGGAAAAGTCCGGTTCTTCGCCTAAACATATTCCTCATATGGAAACACATAACCCACAGGACTTTGCCCAAAAGCTTTTATGGTAAAAAAAATATGGAACAAAAGATCTTTGATCGGTGTTAAGGACTTAAGTTCGGAGGAAATCAATTTTTTGTTAGATACTGCTACTGGTTTTAAAGATTCCAAAAGATTAAACTTGCTTCCATCTGTTTCCCTTAAAGGCAAAAGAATAGTAAATTTATTTCTTGAACCTAGTACAAGAACAAGGATTGCGTTCGAAATAGCTGCAAAAAGTTTAAATGCAGACATAATATCTATAGCAGAGAAATCAAGTAGCCTTACAAAAGGTGAGTCATTAAGGGATACAGCGAGAAACATTCAGGCTTTAGGGGCAGATGCAATCGTATTGAGACATTCATCGCCGGGGTCTGCGCGTTTTCTATCTGAAATGATAGAAGTACCTGTTATAAACGCTGGAGATGGTGCACATGAGCATCCAAGTCAAGCATTGCTGGATATATTTACCCTNCGAGAAAAACTNGGAACATTGGAGGGAAAAAAAATAACTATTCTAGGAGATATACTTTTTAGTCGAGTAGCCCGATCGAATATTTGGGGTATGCTTAAACTCGGAGCTAAGGTTACGCTTGCCGGNCCAGCCACACTAGTTCCCAAAAAAATGGAGGAATTCGGAGTTACAGTTTCATACAATTTAGAAAGTGCAATTGATGGTGCGGATGCAATAATGCTGCTTAGAATTCAACATGAGAGACAAACTCAAACCCACTTTCCTTCTCTTGAAGAATATTCAAGAATGTTCGGTCTTCGCGAGAGTGGCTGTAAGCCGTCTTCAAATACCTTAATACTTCATCCTGGACCAATCAATAGAGGGGTAGAAATAGATTCAGCACTAGCTGATTCTGAACAATCAGTGATCATCGACCAGGTTTCTAATGGAGTCGTTATAAGAATGGCTATTTTATATCTATGTTGTTCGGAAGAAGTTAAGGAAAAGAAATGAATACAACATATATCACCGGGGGAACTGTAGTTGACCCTGAAAATAATTGTCTGAATAAAACAAATATTTTCATAGAAGAAGGGAAAATTGCACATTTNGGAAACGACGATTCGAAAACAAATAAAAATACAAAAATTATTTCAGCTAATGGTAAGTATATTATTCCTGGTTTGATTGATTTGAGATGTCATCTCAAGCAGNCCGGCGTTAGTTTTCGTGAAAGTGTTGAAACAATAAGCACTAAAGCTTTATCGGGTGGATTTACTACAATATTAGCAATGCCTGAACTTTCTTCGATGGGAGATAATCCGGAAACAATGAANTATATGCAAGAAAGCATAATTCAAAAAAATCAGGTTAAAATTCTTTTAAGCGGATGCTTAACATTAAAGACACAAGGTAAACAATTGGCTCCGCTGGGCTCCCTTAAGGAGTCAGGCATTGTAGCCGTTACAGATTGTCCCAATTCACCACAAGATAATCAAATATACTGTAAAGCAGTCGAGTATGCATCAATGTTTGATCTNCCTATCATTGATTTACCCCGAGATTTGTCCTTATCTCCAAGTGCGAGCGCACATGAGAGCTTACTTTCATTACAAATGGGTTTAAAGGGCTTCCCAAGAATGGCCGAAGAACTTTTTGTGCAAAGATCGATCCTGGTTTCGAAATACACAAAAGCTAAAATCCACCTCACATCAATCTCTTCAGGAGGTTCAGTAAATTTGATTAAACAAGCCAAAGAAGAAAATATCCCAATTTCCTGTGATGTTACATCAAATCATTTGGCACAAACGGAAATAAGAGTTAAAGATTTTGATACATTCGCTAAGGCTTTACCGCCTTTTAGAGAAGAGATTGATAGACTACAGTTGATAGAGGGGTTGTCGACCGACTCAATAGATGCAGTAAGTAGCGGCCATCAACCTTTTTCTTTTGATGATAAAAGTATGGAATATGATCTTGCACCACATGGAACTATGGGATTGGAAACTGCGTTTGTACAAACATTGTCTTATGTAAAAGGGAACATGAGTGAAAAGTTAGTCCAGATAACCAAAAAAATGTGCTTAAACCCTGCCAAAATTCTAGGGTTAGNGAATCCTACATTAAAGATTGGCTCAAAAGCGGATTTTTTTATATTTAACAAAAATAGAANAACAAAAGTAAGAAGAAATCATTGGGAAAAAGGTGGCTGTAATCTACCGTTTGAATCTGAGGAATTTGAAGGAAAAATAGAGACTACATTTATAGAAGGAAANCAATTGCATATNNCATAGCTTCATTGAAAAACAATTTATTTTGAAAGTATCATTATTCAAAAATAAAAATAAAGAATTTACATCCATCGTATTAATATGTGTNTTTATTTTTTTTAGAGAAATAGCTATATTGATTCCAGTTATTTACTTTATATTAAGATTTAAAGAGGAAAATGTTCACTCCATACAATTTAAAAATATAATTGATTCTTTAATTACTTTTTTAAAGTTTGCTCCGATTATTTATTTTGTTTCTTTTTTATCAAAATACACTTTACCTGGATTTCTTGAACAAGATATTGTGTTAAATCTTAAGCGGAGTGCACCGTCAGAAATATTTAAGTTTATTGTATCTATAGTTATTGTAGCCCCAATTATCGAAGAAATAACATTTAGGGGATTATTTTATCGTACTCTTAAAAAAAATTATAGTATCTTAATTTCGTCTGTAATTGTCGCACTAATATTTAGTATCGTTCATTTGAATATATTAGCTTTTACAGTACTAGTCACATTATCCTTATTTTTAAATTACATTTACGAAAAGTATGGTAGTATTTTTTACCCTATACTTTTGCATTCCACATTTAATATTATAATGATTATACTTATTTTTACTAACGACCATGATCCCTGAATTATTATGGAAGGCAATTAGTGTAAGTCCTGAAGATACAACTAGTATTATTAAAACGAGGGTTTTACCCATAGTTTTTCCATATGTTATTTATATAGATGGACAAATGGGGTCCGGTAAAACATTTATATCACGATGTATTGGAAAGTATTATAACAGCAATGACATTGTAAGTAACTCCTTCTCAAAGATATCATTGCATGATGGGTTGCCGAAATTTATTCATTGTGACTTTTATAATATAGAAAAGCAGGACGAATTTTTTTTTTCAAATATATATGATCTAATTGATGATAGCTCGGTTATACTTCTTGAATGGAGCAAATGTTTTTTCCAAATTGAAGTTCCTCAGTTTTTTTTAAAAATCGAATTAACTACTAAGCTTAATCGTAGACTGATGTTGTACAAGTTAGGTCAGTTCAACATTTCCATCTGAGTATTGTCTTAAAATTCCTTCCTTCAGAAGCCATTTAATTTCTTGTAATATTTCGATCTTTTTCTTTTTGAAATTTTCATACTCGCCTAAAAGTTCCTTAATTGGTGCCCCTTGCTTTCCGCATCTCTGAGTTATTAGCTTACAGCATTGATTCATCTCTTCTTCTATGTATTTTTTCGGTTTATATGCAGATATATAAATAACCTTTTTTGAAATGAATGTATGGAAATTGGCTCTTTTTAATGCAATCAGTAAAACTTTGCTTATGTCGTTTTTTATTCGTTCTTTTGAAATTAAAGAAAAGTTTTTTTTGATAATGGAATATTTGCTGATATCATTGATTGATTTTGCTGTAAGTTTGATAGTATTACTTCTAGTGAAGAATTTCTGAAAATTAACTTCTTTTAAATATTTAACCAGAGCATCCATCGAAAAGAATTGGTTTGTTTCATCCATTGAAAATGTTGTCTTGTGAAGGTCAGTTTCTTGAAGTACTTTTATTTCTTCAGCGTCGGTACTTTTAGATAATGATGCAATGTAATCTTTTTTTCTGAAATTTACTTTTGATTTCATTAGGGTTGTCTCGATCAAATTATCAAAAGCATCGTGGCTAGTTGGTGGGTAAAAGTTTCCTGTTTTATTACATTTATATATATATTGAAAATTACCTTTTAACTGTATTTTCTCACCCTTTTTAATTTCAACAAATTTTGAATCTTTAATTAGTTCAGTAATTGCATCTTCTTCGTTCAAGTATATTTCACCATTTTTTTTATTGATAATAAAATTTTTGTCTCGTTCTTTAAACTGAACTTTTAAAGCAAATGCTTGCCGTTTTAAAATTTCTGCAGCCATTACACCTACATCCCTTGTAATAGCATCAGATCGTAGTTGTTTTTTTACTGATTCGTTTACTATCTGGCTTATGCTAACTTGAAATACAAATTCGTTTTTTTCTTTTTTTGTATATTTTGATTTTTTGTGAACGACTTTTTTTCTATCTTGATGATGTTTTTCCTTTTTTTGATATGTATTCGTATGATCCCAGTCAGGCAGAAAATCTAATTCAGTCAGACTGTTTAAGGGTGTTTTTTCTTCTTCAGTCATTTAAAATTATTGGTTGTAAAGTTTCTATTTCTATTTAGAAGTTTTAAACATGCTCAGGTGGCGGAATTGGTAGACGCGCTAGACTAAGGATCTAGTGCCGAAAGGCGTGGGGGTTCGAGCCCCCCCTTGAGCACCATTTTATATTTGTTTGTCAAATATTTGGTGTTTGATTCTTAACCCGTTCTTAAATTCATCTTTAAATGTTTTGTTTGAGAATTCATCAAATCCCTCGAATAAACCATGTTTGCGGTTATCTTTCCAATGCTCAAGAAGTTTTACCTGAAAAGATCCTCCTTTGAGTTTGTAATTATCGGTAATCCATTTGTTAGATTCGTGATTACCGTATTTTGTTTTAAATTTTTCCTTGGCTTCAGATTGTAGGTATGTCCATAGGGAAGGTAATACATCACCTTCAGCACTAAGTTGTGGTTTATAATCAGAGGGTTCCACAGTTTTGGGGTACCAAAAAATGTGAGTTCCATGTTTTTGGCCATGAACATAATCTTTATTTGCTACAGGTATTCCAGACCTATCGTATCTGATTGTTTTTCCATGAATTTTCCCAGATAGGTAGTTTGTTTCTTCTAAAATTTGACCTGAGGGAAAAGTGGATTCAATAGTCCCGCTAAAAGGTTTTTCTTCGCCTCTTATAAAGGCCAAAGGTACTTTAGACCATTTCGCAGATTTGAGAATATTTATTTTTGATATGGAGCCACCAATTACCTGAACTTTACCAATAGTAAATTCTTTTGCATTTGCTCCAATTACTTCAGCAATTACTGAGCTAGAGTAACCAGATCCACCATCCGTAATGATAATATTCGCAAGATCGTCTCCTTTTGTAAGTTCAGGTAAGCACTTGGCCCCGTCTCCTTTCCAAAATAATCTTTCATCAGATAAAATTATTTTATTTGCACTGTGCAGCTCAAAATCAGCAGAATTTTCTCGTCTCTCTTTGTATGGACTGAATGGCAAGCTCGCACTATCTCTAGACCATTTTCCCCACCATACAGAAACCTGATTAATATCTCCTTCAAATAAGGTCAGAAAACTTAAACCGATGCTGATTATAAAAGTTAACAGTGTGACCAAAATAAGCTTCTTCATCGAATGTATAAATAATAATAGGTAAAATATTGATGAGACTCAATGAATTAAGTTGTCCAAGAATCTCTTTTTCTGATCCCCTTCAGAATATTTTTTGGTAAGAAAGGGCCCTCATACACGAATCCAGTGTAAAGTTGGACAAGAATTGCACCTGCATCCATCTTTCTTGCCGCAGAGTTTACATCTGAAATTCCCCCCACTCCAATTATGGGCATTTTGCCATTTGATTGGCGGTGAAGAAATTTAATCACTTGTAAAGATTTATCTTCAATTGCTTTTCCGCTTAAGCCTCCTTCCTCGGGATGCACAATTCCTTTTTCCCTGCCAACGCTAGTATTAGTAGCTACTAAACCTTTAACATTATTGTCTGTAGCAATTTCTAGAATTTTTTCCAGTGAACTGAATGATTCATCTGGAGAGACTTTTAGCAAGCACGGTACCTCCGTTCGATCATTACTTTTAGCCAAGGATATATTTTTTTGGTTGATACCACGAAGGAGTGGTTCGAGAAATTCTTTTTTATGGAATTCTCTTAATCCGGGTGTATTTGGAGAGCTAATATTAATTGTAAAATAATCAGCAATTTCAGCTAAGGTTTCTAGGGAAAACAAATAATCATCGAGTGTTTCAGAAAGAGGAGTAACTTTAGCTTTTCCGATGTTAACGCCAAGAGGTGAATTGCGTTGGCCTTTAGGGTAGGTTCTGGCAATCCGGCGACACATAGCTTCTGCTCCATGGTTGTTAAACCCCATTCGGTTGATGATAGACTCTTCATTCACTAAACGAAATAGTCTGGGCGTAGGGTTTCCTGGTTGAGGTTTGGGCGTAACTGTACCGACTTCCATATGGCCAAAGCCAAGAGCACTGCATACACCAGGGAATTGTCCATCTTTATCAAAGCCAGCTGCTAGACCAATTGAATTAGGAAATTTTACACCAAATGCAGTGATTGGATCTGTGGGGGCGTTAATTAAGGATTCTATTGCCTTGCGCAAAACGGGGAACTTTTCTATCCACGATAAGAGACTGCATGCAACATTGTGAGCATTCTCTGCATTCATCCGGAAAAACAGAGGTCTTACCAATATCTTGTAAATATCATTCATATTATAAAAGTGCTACGATAAGACAGAAAGTTTTGCCGGGAATATTATTAAAATTATAACAAGTGAGTTGACATTCAAAATGATTTGAAGCTTAAGGCAATCCAATGACAAAAAAAACAGGACCTAGTTTAGAGTGGTGTATAGTCCGTTTATCCGATGATGAAAATTGGTGGATAGACGAGATAAGTGATAAAGAAAATTGGGATGCGGATGATTTAGGAATCATTGATCCTAAACAGTTTCTGCACATAAATGAATTACTGGATTCAATGGGTGAATTTGGTTTAGATTCGCAAATCGTTGATGATGCGTTTTTCACATTTGAAATAAAAGAAGAACTGAAAGGCGGAAAAATTAAACTAGTTCGGGTACGGGATTCACTGCTAAAAGCTGAAGATATGCTTTTCGCATTGCCTGATGTATTAGACGAGGAAAAAGGGCCCTATGCAGATTTCCTGAACCACGTTTCTCAAATTAGGGTTACGATGCTTAATGAGTTAATCGAATTTGTAGAACCTTTCACCCAAGAAGAGATGGAGGAGGTATTATCAGAAAAAAACAACAATGATTTTCTTGAAGGCAGAAGGAGCCATTTCAGTGTTGAACTTATTTCTATTCTTGAATTTGTTCCTGATGGCTTTGCTATAGATGCAGATCTTGATGGAGACGACAAAGGCGAAAACGAAGATGATTATTCAGATTTAGATGAAGAGCTTGTAGATGTATCTGACAAAGAGGAAAAATTATTACCTAATGAAGATCTCAAATGGGAAGAGGAGGAAGACAAGGAGAAAGAAGCTACGCCTTACGAAGGAGGTGCCCCTGACGAACAAGGTTAAAGGGACTTGGCTATTCTCTCCGCAAAATAAGTCAGAATTAAATCAGCCCCTGCTCTTTTAATGCATGTAAGAGATTCATGAGCACATTTATCTACATCTAGCCATCCCAATTTACCGGCAGCCCATATGCGTGAATATTCTCCAGAAACTTGATAAGCGGCAATGGGTAAAGAAAACTTTTCTTTAGCCGCTTTGATAACATCCAAATATGGTTCGGCAGGTTTTATCATTAGAATGTCGGCACCTTCTTGTTCATCAAGCCTAAGCTCGAGCATGGCCTCACGAAAATTGGCCGGATCTAGTTGATAACCGGATTTATCTATGGGTTTATTTTGAGATGATGCAATAGCATCACGAAACGGCCCGTAATAAGAAGAGCAAAATTTGGCAGAGTAAGAAAGAATGGCGACATCATGAAAACCATTTTTGTCTAATGCGTTTCTGATTTCGGCGACTCTTCCATCCATCATGTCAGAAGGGGCGACAACATCAAAACCTGACTGAGCTGCAATTAAGGCAGACTTGCACAACATTTCAATGGTTAGATCATTATCAACTTTACCAGATGCACTAAGAATTCCGTCGTGGCCGTGACTGGTAAATGGATCAAG
>NHCX01000127.1 GCA_002168015.1 Verrucomicrobia bacterium TMED44 | reverse complement strand
GACCGTCTTATTGAGAAGCTATAGATATACTAATAAATGTGCGGATGAGGTTGTAACTGACTGTACTCTAGCTTATTAAAAAATAATGAATTCTACATTAAAAGAAGGCTTACCTTTACGGGGGAAATCTATTCTCGCATTTGCGATTCTACTTATTTTTGTGGGATTTTCCCGACATCTGCCATTAGATTACCCCAATCTGTTTAATTTCTCCCCAGTTCTTGCGATCTTTCTGGTCGCTGGTGCTTATCTAAAGGGAAAGCTTTCTTTTCTCGTCCCTTTGTTGGCAGTCTTTCTTTCTGACCTTACCCTATCCAAAAACTACGGTACAGACATTTTAGAACCATTCATGCTTGTAACTCTTTCTTCCTATCTTTTCATTTTTTTTATTGGTAGAAAAATCTGCAAATCCCTCTCCGTACCAAAACTTCTAGGCTCTGGAATTGTTTCCGCTCTTATTTTTCATGTCATAACCTGTTCTTTTTCATGGATGGTCAACCCCGCCTATTTGAAGTCTCCAGCGGGTTGGGTCCAATCCATTTTTATCGGAGAACCAGGCTATGCACCCTCATATTTATTTCTGCGGAACTCGATGCTTAGTACCGTTCTGTTTACTCTAGTGCTCGCCTACGCGGCAAATTTGTTGCGAAAGGAACAAAGCCTATTCAAATCTTTCAAAAACACGACGGATCGTTTACTGAAAGCAGATTAGCCAAGTCGCTGGCGCTTTGCTTCAAAAAGACAGACACCTGTTGCAACTGATACATTCAGGCAATCCACTGAGCCATGCATTGGAATTTGGATAAGATCATCGCATAAATCCGCAGTTAGCCTGCGAATCCCACTACCTTCTGCTCCCATCACTAGCCCCACGGGCCCAGAAAAGTTTGCTTCATAGAGGGAAACTTTCGCTTGGTCGCTGGTACCAATAAAAAAAATGCCTCGATCTTTGAGTTCTCTCATCATACGAGCGAGATTTCTAACTCTCATCAAAGGAAGAACTTCGGCGGCACCAGCAGCAACATGGCGTACCACATCGGTGAGTCCAGCAGAACGATCGGACGGCAAAACCACCAAATCAACTCCGGCAGCGTCCGCTGAGCGCAGACAGGCTCCCAAATTCCGAGGATCCTGAACTTGGTCAAGAATAAGTAAAAAGGGATCCATCGCCAAGTCATCGACCAAACGAAGTCCTTCCTCTTCATCAAGGGTGGAAATCCCTTGGCTTGGGTTTGCATGTGTACGCTTACCCAGTGATTTGGAAAACCTTTTAGGCATCAAATATGCCGGAGAGTTACTTACTCGTGAAAATCAGCACCTTGGCCAGTCTCTTTAACATATTCTTTTCGTATGCAAAAGTCTCCAAATCTTTCATTCTCACCTCGATTTTTGGAGAAATCTTCAAGTACAGGCCGAAGCTCAGCGAGAATTTCCTCGTGCTGAATCGCTGGGCGATAAAGCTTGTTCAGACGCATACCATCCAATCCCGCACCCAAGTAAAGATTATACTTACCTGGAGACTTTCCTACCAGCCCAATCTCTCCGAGATAGGGACGTCCACACCCATTGGGGCACCCGGTAGAACGAATAGCGATAGACTCATTCCGTAAGTCAAGTTCATCAATCATCGTGTCCAATTCATCAATCAAAGTGGGGAGATAACGTTCACTTTCAGCCAGGGCTAAACTGCAGGTGGGCAGAGCAGTGCAGGCTATCGAGTTTAAACGGAGCGCGGAAAGAGTTAAAGAATCCGTGACCTGATGGTTGGATAAAATATTTTCAATGATTTGTTTGCCCGCTGGACTGATCCTTGCGATGACTAAGTTCTGGTTTGCGGTGAGCCGAAATTCACATGTTACCTCTTCGGCAATCTCCCGCATTGCCTGTTTAGCCTTTCCATGTAAGCGTCCGCCCTCGACAAATAAACCGTAAGCCCAGTGACCATCACCTTCTTCGTTCCAACCGTAGCGGTCAGTTGTGGATTCGAAAGAGAAATCTCTTACAGGCTCAAGCTTCCATCCTAAACGGTCATTGAGCTCACCTTTAAACCACTCGACACCACGATCTTCAATTGTGTACTTTAAACGGGCATGACGGCGGTCCGAGCGGTCACCATGGTCTCGTTGGATTTTAACCACTTCTTCGGCCACCTGTACAACTTGGTCAGGCTTACAAAAGCCAATAACATCCGCAAGGCGTGGAAAGGTAGTGGTCTTTCCATGAGTCATGCCGAGACCGCCACCCACAAGAACATTATATCCAATAATTTTATCTCCCTCAGATATACCAACAAAACCAAGGCAATTGGAAAAGACATCCACATCATTTCTTGGAGGTAAGGCGACCGCGATCTTGAATTTACGGGGGAGGTATGTTTTTCCATAAATGGGTTCGACCTCAGATTCTCCAATCGTAGTTTTCTCACCATCCAGCCAAATTTCAGCATACGCTGAAGTGCTAGGGGTCAAGTGATCATGAATCTTTTGGGCAATACTTAGAGCCTGTCCATGAAGTTTGGATTCAAAAGGATTCGAGGGGCTCATCACATTACGGTTAACATCCCCACATGCAGCAAGAGTATCCAATAAAGTGTCATTGATCTCCTTCATGGTTTGCTTGAGGTTTCGTTTTAACACCCCATGAAGTTGAAAAGCTTGGCGGGTGGTCAATTTAAGTGTGCCGTCCGCAAATTTGTCTGATAAATCGTCAATACCTATCCATTGCTTTGCTGAACAGACTCCACCTGGCACGCGGATACGAATCATAAATGAAAAGGCCTTTTCTTTCTTTTCTTTNATAAGGGCAGATCGTTTGTCACGGTCATCCTGCAGGTATGTGCCGTGAAACTTGGTCAGTTGGGCATCGGCAGCCGGAATGTTCCCCGTTGTTTCGTCTGCAAGACTTTCCACAATCGTTCCGCGGAGAAAATCACTGTTTTCTTTAATATTTTCGTTAGCAGAAAGTTTCTTTGAATTACTTGGATCAGAAATCATAGATTTANCAGTATGACAAATTTCCAAAAAGAAGCAAGTGATGCTATTTGGTAAATTTTAAACTATCCTTTTCAAGATCACTGATTTTCAGACTAGGATTGAAGGATAACCTTTGATTGGAGTTACTCCACAAGCCCTTTTGATCAACCAANGTGCAGTAGGCAATCATAGAGGCGTTATCTCCCGTATGTTTCTTTGCGGTTGGTAAAAATGGCAAACCTTTTCTTTCACAAACCTCTTTCATTTCACCACGAAGTTTTTGATTATTGGCAACACCTCCTGACAAACCAAATGATTTATAATTTTCAAATGAAAGTACTTGTTCCGTCATCTTGACGAGTTGATCAATCGCGGCCTTTTGGTAAGAAGCACAAAGGTCCTCAAAACGACAGTCAAGTTCTTCCTTATTCATTTTTTGAAGAGTGTACAACAAACTTGTCTTAAGTCCGGAAAAACTAAAGCGGAGGTCATTTTTATCAGCAATTGATCGAGGGAAACGATAAACTTCTTCATCACCTCCAACGGCATACTTTTCCAATTCCGCAGCTCCGGGGTAAGCAATTCCAAGTAATTTCGCCCCCTTATCTAAAGCTTCACCAACTGCGTCGTCCACGGTTCGAGCAATTACTTCAATCTGACGATTTTCATCAATCTTAAAGAGGAGAGTATTACCTCCAGAAGCCAGCAATCCTAGATGAGGCAAATACATCGACCAATCAATAGATGAGGTAGCCCCCAAAGCCATAAAAGGGGAGAATGCATGACCTCTGAGATGATTTACGCCATGAAGGGGAACTCCCCAACGCAAAGATAATGTCTTCGCTATGCTGATTCCTATCCCCAAACATCCGACCAACCCGGGGCCACAGGTTACAGCAATTGAATCGATCCCTTTAGGGATAGAAAGTTTTTCCTGAGCAAATTCTAGTAGGGGGAAAAAGTTTTCGAGATGTTCACCCACCGCCAAATCAGGGACAACCCCTCCATATTCTGCATGCTTAGTAATTTGGGAATGTACCCACTCCCCTTTAACCTCACCCTCCAGATTTAAAAGAGAAACTGCTGATTCATCGCATGAACTTTCAAGACCGAGAATCATTATTGATATTTAAAATCATTCATGTAGAGATGGGCTACTTTCCATTTCCAAGAGTACTCGGTTTGCCTCCTTTCGTTGGACATCTTCGATGGGAGCAAACCCAAAAAGATCATCAAACTCATAATCCTCCATCAACTTTTGATTAAAATTCCGTTGAATTCTTAATTTGCTCTCATTCTCATCGCTGCATTCAACAAGATATTCAGGCATGACTCCCTGTTCATGGATGGTTGAACCGTCAGGAAAATAATACATCGCTGTGGTTAATCTCAACCCGCTCTGATCGCTTAGCTTAAACACAGTCTGTACGGAGCCTTTCCCGTAACTTTTTTCACCCAAAGTTTTAGCCCTCCCCAAAATCGATAAAGCACCAGCCACAATTTCAGACGCACTTGCACTTGATTCATTAATCAGAACGACCATGGGCACATCAATTTTAGGAAAAGCAGGTTTGGTGCGGAATGAACGAAATTCCTCGAGATCTCTACCCTTCAGTTCCACCACAAGCTGATCCGCAGGAAGAAAAAAGGCAGCCACCTCAATAGCTGAAGAAAGGAGACCACCCGAGTTGTCACGAAGATCAAGAATCAACCTCTTCATGCCTTGTTTTATCATAGCAGTAAGCGCACTTGAAACTTCATCACTTGAACGGCTAGAAAATTGAATTAAATGAAGATACCCGGTCTGATTCTTATCCACTTCATACCGCTCCACTGTAGATACTTGAATCTGTCCCCTTTTAACATCCAACCTGTGGGTAACTTGATGCCGTGAAATTTCAATCATTACTGAACTGCCCGCAACCCCCTTAATTTTTGAACTTATCTCACTTAATTCTAGGTCTGCTATACTTTGTCCACTAACTTTCAAAATTAAATCCCCAACCTGCAAACCAGAGTCTTCGGCCGGCCCGCCTGTAAAAACTTTAGAAATCAGAACCCCCTCTTTTATTTTTCGAATCACGATTCCAATTCCAAAATACTGACGATGAGAATCTTCCTGGAAAGCCTTGTATTGAATGGGAGTATAATACGAGGAATGCCGATCCAAATTTGAAATCATGCCATTAATTGCTTGGTCCGTGAGATTTTCATACTTGGATTGATTTAAGTCATGGTATTCAACATGGGATAACCTTAAGGTTTCTCCAAAACGTAACCATTGCTGCCAAAACTCAATTTCAATCCATGCTCGAGATGATGGGTTATACCAAAAATGTGCGAATGAAAACCCCGCCAACGAGCTGATCAGGCCCGAACCTATGATCCATAAGATAAATTTTTTGGGAAGTACCCGCTTGCCTTTCACTCAATAGGCTCTACCCAAAGTATTGATTAAAGCCAATGCCAAAGCAGAACGAAATAGCCAAGACTTCATTTATGACTCTTCTTTCAGACAGGAGGGCTTTACCCTATGATGAATTTATCAACTGGGCACTTTATGACCCGGTGATTGGGTATTACACCTCCACTAATAACCGAGTAGGCAAAAACTCCAAATCTGATTTCTACACATCGAGCAGTTTAGGTTCGACTTGGGGGAACTTGGTTGTCGACGCGACATGCAAACTACTAGGATCGCAAGATCCAAAAAACTTTACATTCCTCGAAATCGGAGCGGAGCCTGAAAATGACTCTATCGGCAAAGTACCTCATCCTTTCAAGGAAATTAAAAATATTCGCTTAGGAGACCCCTTTGAGATTCCCTCCTTGGCTGTTGTGTTTTCAAACGAGTGGCTGGACGCTCAACCTTTCAAAAGATTTCGGTTTAATAATNTAAGTTCTCAGTGGGAAGAACTTGGCGTTGCTCTAGAAGGTGAGTTATGGATGGAAAAAATTCTTCTCGAAAGTGAATCTGATTTGGAAATAACAAAACAATTCCCTCAGAATTATAGTTTGCCCTACATAATTGACTGGCCCACAGGGGCAGAGAGTTCAATCAGGAAGTTATCAAGGTTAAACTGGAGCGGACTATTCCTCGCTTTTGATTACGGATTGGATGTAGAAAGAATTTTCAATGATTTTCCCGAGGGAACCGCAAGATCCTATACCAATCATCAGGCAACCAACAATATTCTACAAAACCCGGGATTACAGGATATAACCTGTCATGTTTGCTGGAATCCGCTTCAGGAAATAATGAGTAATCATGGATTCACTCAAATAAGCATTCAACGTCAGGAATCCTTCTTTATGAACACAGCCCAACTGGCTATGCAAAAGATGTTTACAAAACAAAAGGAAGGGGAAGGAAACTTAGGGGCTCTCAAAGAATTAATCCACCCGCAACATTTGGGACACAAATTCCAAGCTCTTCACGCCATCAGAGGAAATCAGCAATGAAATCCCTAAGGTGAAACTGATCCAAACGCATTGGGAACCTCATAAGGGCACCCAATTTCAAATAGTCGGCGAATTCCTACTTCGTCGTAGGCTTGCTCAAAAAGAACAAATTCATCGATTTTCCCCTGCATGCTTCTCTTTTGATTAATAGAAGAATTTTTCGAAAAATTCCCCAGAAGACTGGGACCAAAAGATAAGGGTATGGCAGAGACGATTTTTTCACGGCTAAAGGATCGACCATTTATGTAGTGACTCACCAACTTGGATACAGGGTCAAAAGTAGTGGCAATATGCATCCAACGCCCCAGCCTCTCCTTACGGAAGGCAACTGCTGACTCGTATCTTTCAGGCTTGTTATTAACCGTTAATTCAAGGACCAACTTGCCGTCGGGATTGATATACCAGGATGCCGCACCATTTGATCTGGAATCAGAGCTGATTATCGGAGATGAAAAATGATTTAATTCATCGAGTTTAATCCAAGCACCCAGAGTTAATGCTGCATGGCGATCGGGAAGGTCTAAACGAACTTGATCATTTTTTCTCTTAAACCCCAGTGCCCCTTTGCCGGACCAACGCCCCTCTGTCCATTTGCAGCCAATAATCGCACCATTAGAATTTCTGGATAAATCATTCAGTGTTCTGGACCATGGTGCGTGGTTATCAAATGAATAGTAAAGTAATGTTTTATCCAAACCAGCTATCTCTTCGCTCAAATTCACCCAAGATAAGTAACGATTCTGAGATTGCTCCATTGAAATGAAAGCCAAATCAGCGGTTCCCATAAAAGACTCGCTGGGCATTTCAATCCAGTTAGGATACCCGTACGGATCAATAAACAATGCCTCTCCGGTGGAAACCTCTCTAGTGAATGGTTCAGAGGATTCGGACATTCCTTCGTATTTGATCTTACCCTTGTAGACAAAAATCTCTGTAGATCCACCATCGTGGACATGTAAGCCAAATTCAGTCCCCAAGTCAATCAGGCGACCACGGGGAAGGTCGACCGCAAATCCTTTGGCGACAGGAGGAACATTGGCTCTAAGTTTACCTCTTGTAAGCGAGCCCTTATTGGATCCTTGAATTTCAAATTCGACGGGGCCTTCCAGGATGACTGTTGCTCCCCTGATGAATTCAAGTTGCGCCAGTCCATTCGCTACTTTCAAAGAGGTTTTCTCAAGGGTTTGCCCTAAACTAGGAGTGTAGGAAGCATCTGCAGACCACTCTAAACCAACAGAATTCGTCAGCACTGCGAAAACTGCACTGTCTGAATCCCGAGCAATATCCTCTACTGATTTATTGATAGGGGTAGATGGCTCTAAAATGCTGGGTGCCGCGGTGTTAAATAATTTAAAGTTATAAAGGGTAAAGGATAAGATAAGCACCGCAGCAATCGCAAGAAAGGGGCGGGAAAATTTGAGCGTTTTGCTTTCCGTTAAGATAATCTCTTCCTCGCTATCGTCTTCATCAGAGATAATTTCTTCCGCATAGTGAGCCAAGCTTGAAGACATATCCATAAAAGACACATACATCTGTCTTGCTTCTGATGACTCTAAAAGCCACTTCTCAAGTTTCTTTAATTCGGGGGGAGGCAGGTTCTTTTCTACAAGGCCATTGAGAAGTTCATGAACTTCTAGGATTTCTTCATCTGTTAAATTCATCGAGCTTCGTCTGTTGCCAATTCAAAGGTGACGCAATCAAAGAGTACTTTTCGAATACGGTTCAATGCCTTATACGCCCCTTGCCCCGTGCGCCCGCAAGCTGGGGCCGCCGCTGAAACATTCTTGCCTGATTCATAACGGGTTAGCACCATCCTTCGATCCCTTTCGTTTAATTTGTGCAAACCACGGGAAAGAGCTACATGCCGACTATCAAGCTCCTCTTCCATTTCAGTACGAGTCTGTGAGATTACATCCAACACCTCCTGATTGAAAACGACTTTAGCTGTAGCGTACTTCTTACGGGCTGCACGAACTTTCCAATAAGCAATTTGGCAAGCCCACGAATAAAAGTTTGTGCCAATTTCAAAGTCATCAAATTTTTCGCAAATAGTTAAACTTGCTTCCTGCAGAATATCTTCCGCATCACTTCGAGATGGGACCAGGGTATGAATGTATGCAAAAATACGTCTCTGGTACTTCATCATCAATTGAAGCAATTCAGTGGATCTGTCTGGGGAAGGATCTGCCATTAGATCAGGCTGCTTGTTTGGATTCTGTAGACTTTACCTTTTTCAATGGTTTATCTTCAGCAAATTTCTCGAATTTATCAAGTCCCCTTCGGGAAACTTCACGAAGAGCTTTCGTAAGACTTTTCGAAGAAAGTTTAACGGTTTTTGATTTCATCCGCCCCCCCTTTGATGTGGCAGGCTCGGTCATCCTGTAATAAATGGTACCGCTTGGGGATTGCGTCAGCCTGGAAGTAAGTTGCGTGAACTGTTTTTTTCTGCGTTTAACGCGACGCAAACTGTTACACTGGGTTGCTCCGGTATTGGAATCTTCTCGGATTAAATCTCCTTCGGCCTCTTGGATGATTCGTTCAATAGTCTTATCGTCAAGGTATTTGTTACCTGAATCATTACAGGCAAAGTTATCGTCATATGATACCTCTCCGAAAGGATCGTTTACGGTCATCACATTGTGAGCTTGTCCTAAGACACCTTTAATCTCTTTGGTATACCATTCTACGGCTTTTTGTACAGCTCTTCTTCTACTGTTCCCATAGATTGCAACATGTGCAATAAAACAGCGATCAGCACCTAATCGTGCTTCTAAAAGGTACTTGGTTTCGTAGATCAGATTGAAATAATCATCGTAGGGAATTTTCAGAGAGATTTCGTATTTTTGGAAATCATTGACTTTCATCATGGCTTTATCTCCTTTCGGGCGTTTTGGACTGGTTAACTTTTATAAACATTAAAAGTAAATAGTCCGTATCTCCTACCTTAGGACATAAAACCTACATTTCCATGCGGTTGAAATTCACATACCAGAAGGAATGACTATTCCTTAAGTAGAGATTTAATTTCAGTTTTTAACCGTTCTCCCATCCCTGAGGAGTATCCCACATGCACATACCGAATCACTCCTTTAGAATCGATAACTACAGTTTTGGGAATACCCTGCACTTTGTACTTCTCTCCGATATTTTCATTCCGGTCTAGAGCAACGATCAAATCTTTTAGGTTTTTTTGTTTCAAAAACGGGGAAATCACTTTCTTGGCCTCACCTTGATTTACGGCAACAAGAATGACTTGGTCACTTGAAAAACCTTTGGCGACTGTAGCTAACTCAGGAAGTGCACGAACACAAGGCCCACACCAGGTTGCCCAAAAATCAAGCACCACAACTTTTCCTTTCTGACCTGCAAGCGTAAATGAACTACCATCCAGAAATTTGGTATCTATATCGGGAGCTTTCTGGCCAACCATGGAGTCGGAGTCGACAGGAGCCTTATTCGTCCCTGAACTTGCATTTTGTTGCGGAAGAAACTCCATTCTCTCCAACTCTTTCAAATCTTCCTCCAGTAAATCAAGCCGTACAAAAACATTCTTTTCCACCGCTTGAGTTTTGATTCTCGATAATATTGCTGGTGCCTGTCCGCCCTCTTTTGCCATGGCCAACTGAGCCATACCTAGCCCGCCTTGAGCAACTGTCCATAATCCCAAGGCCGACTGAGTATCCTTGCAAGTAACGCAAACTTCAAAACCAAGTGATTGATCACGAAAGCTAATCGAGAGACCAAATTCTCTAATACCTTTCACAGAATTAGCCAGACCGGCAAACAATGGATTTTGTTGATTAGCTCCAAACTCTGGTCTTTCCCAAACCGCAGGGTCTACACTAATCGCAAATGTGACTTGTCTGTCTTTGGCCATTACATCCAAGCACGCCAAGGGAATCTTTTCGTCTTTGGCTTTCAAGGAAGCATTTACTTTTGTAGGCACACCTAATTTGATTTCAGATAATTTCTTCCCTTGTTTGATTGCAATCAGCAAGCCAGTTGATGTGTTTTCTTTCCCAAGAAGTTCAGCTGGGACACTCATTTTAGAAACTTGGTCTGTAATTTTTATTGATTCTTCAACTTTTTTTCTCTCGGCAAGCCCTTTTTCCTCTTCCAGTTTTTCGAGCATAAAAGCAAAAAGCTTCTTGGGGTCTAACTTGCCCTTAACTTTTGCACATACAATAAATTCTAATTCAGAGCCCAGTTTGGGTGCCCTTCCCTCCTCGGATGCTTTAGCCATTCCATCCAGTCCCTCAACTACCAGATTAAAACCGATCAGATCATCAAAATTCAAACCCGTAAGTTTGGTCAATTCCTGAACTTCAGGATTCATATTTTCAGCTTCCTGCCAACCTTCTGAAATTTGTGGATACTTTTCTACAAGCATTTTGTAAAACCCGCTCTGCTCAATCGATTCAATTTGAATATCGAGGAAAAGGAGGAAGGAGAATAAAAAGGATTGAGCTGTCATAGTTATTAAATTTGGGAGATTAGGTTATATTGCAATCAAGAAATAGGATATCTGTATACATTCGTTTCCCGCATGACATAACCCAACGATTGGTAAAGGCGGTTGGCTTGTTCCCGCGCGGGTCTAGAAGTTAAATCTATACTTTTCGCTCCTAAATTCCGGGCTTGTTCCTGAGCGTGCACCATCAATGATTGCCCCACGCCCTTTCCACGAGTCTGTTCGTCCACCACCACATCTTCAATCCAGGATTTTGTTCCTGTGGGAATTTTCATCACAATCAGGCTAAGCATTCCCAGAATTTTATTGGATTCATTTATTGCTACAAAAATTTTCGTACTTTCAGAGTCAACAAGTGCGGTTAGACTTTCCAAAGAGAGTTCCGTCACCTTGGAGGATAATTGTGGCAATAGGTTATTGATGTCATCAAGCACCTCTTGTGAAGAATGGGTAAGTTCTGAAATCGTAATCATCTTGGTATGTTATATGGATCTTAGGCCAAAAAGAAAAGAAGAGATATCAATCAATCAATCAATCAATCAACCAGCGGACTCTCCCCGAATAGTTTGGGTATTAATGATAAATGAGAAAGAATAATTATAATGAGTTTGCCCTAAATGTAATTGAAATCATTTTCGGGTTTAATGCGTAGAGACCACAAACTGCTTGCTTGCCTCCTTACAAGTTTAATTTTTCTGTGCACCCCCTC
>NHCX01000126.1 GCA_002168015.1 Verrucomicrobia bacterium TMED44 | reverse complement strand
CCCTGAAGATGGTGAAATCATTGTAAATGATCTTATTCGAGGCGAGATAGCTTTTAGAAACAGCGAACTTGATGATCTTATTCTATTAAGAAGTGATGGCACACCAACTTATCATTTGTGTAATGTTGTTGATGATTTTGAACAAAATGTTACAACTGTTATTAGAGGAGAAGATCATATAAGCAATACTCCACGCCAAATACATATACAAAATGCTTTAGGTTATCCTGAATTAGAATATGCGCATTTGCCACTAGTTTTGGGCACGGATAAAAAAAGATTATCTAAGAGACATGCCGCAACTAATCTTGAGGAATACAGAGAGGCTGGATATCTCGATAGCGCACTTATAAATACGCTTGCAAGACTTGGATGGTCAAAGGGGGATAAGGAAGTTTTTTATCTAGATGATCTTATTAAAGATTTTAATATTAAGGATGTACAAAAGGCAGGAGCAATTTTTGATATTTCTAAATTAGACTGGGTAAATACGCAACATCTTGCAAACTTAACTCTTGATGAATTTAAAGGACATTTAAAACCATTTTTAGATAAAATTGGAATCGATATAGAAAGTCATTCAAATGTAGATTTAATGATTAATGCAATGCGATCATCAGATAATACATTATCTGGGATAGCACAATCTTTGGCCCCATACTATAAAGATGTAATATCATATGATGATAAGGCTATAGTTAAATTCATAAAGGGAAAGAAATATATTATTGAGGATATCAAAGANCTTTTATCTAAAATTGAATCATGGGATGAGGNTACCATTGATGCNGCATTAAAAGAATATCAATCAAAAAATGANTTAGCCGTGCCAGCTGTNAACCAACCTATCAGAATAGCATTAACAGGTTCAACGAAATCACCATCATTAGGACTAACCTTAACAATATTTGGAAAACAAACTTCTTTGAACAGAATAAATGCACTAATAAACTATATTTAGTCGATTATATAAATATATATATATATAAAATATATAAATATAGAAACAAAAGTAGACATATATTCTCTCAAATGCCTATAATATNNNANCTTAAACNTTTTCATTTATGGGGATATCTATGAAAAATNTTAAATNTTTANTTTCANTAATACTTNTNATGCCNTTTGNANTAANTGCNCAAGANANTTCAGATACNGATGTTGAAGAAGTTGTNGTNGTTGGTTCTCAAATTAAGGGAGCTAAAATTACTGGTGTTCTTCCTGTTTCAATTNTAAGNGCNGAAGATGTAGATGCCTTAGGTATAGATAGTGGTGATGANCTGCTAGAAAATATGGTAGAGCAAGGTAATAACTTCTTTAATGAATCAGAGGAAACTTCNGGTGGTGTTAATGCTGCNAGGGGTGACGTTGGTGCTTATAACNTAAGAAATATGGGCGTTGGTAATACATTAGTATTACTTAATGGNAGAAGATTGGTTAANAANGCTGGTTATCAAACNGAGCTTGTNGGTGANGATTATATNCCNACNATGACAGTTAATTCTCAAGCAATACCAGTTCTAAACNTAGANAGAGTTGAAATACTTAGAGACGGTGCTTCTGCTATTTATGGTGCTGATGCTGTTGCAGGTGTTGTAAACAATGTTTTAGATACTGACTTTGTTGGCATGGAAATTAAATTCAGAACTTCTGAATTTGAAAATTTCAATCCAGGAGCTGGAGATAGAATTAATTTTAAATGGGGTAAAGATTTTAACGGTGGCGCATCAAATATAACTGTTACTTATGATTATTATCAAAGAGATCGTTTACCAACCTCAGANGATNCAAAATGGAATGCATGTAACCTNAAAGGAAGCACNTATGGCAGTCCTGACAACATGGATTTTGAAAACAACAATAACTTAAGAAACTGTTACACATATAATTATATTCAACTTGATAGAAGTGGAAGAGATTTCTTCACTGACAGCTCAGGTGAAACTCAAATACTTCCTCAATATGGAATTGATGCTATGACAGGTCTTGCAGTNAATGGTTGTGATGGAGGNTCTAATACTATAGAAACAGATTATGGTACTTGTCTTCATCCTGATACTGCAAGTGATGGNTCTGGTTATCGTTTAAATCCAAATCTACTCAGAGACGCTCGTGGTGAGTTAGAAAGACACAATTTATTTATTTTCATAAATCATGAAATGAAAAGNGGNAATGAAATGTATGCTGANATNGGNAGATATANATCTGAATATCAAAAAAATAAAGAGTCTGGNGGNATNTTCTCTGTTCANAAGCAATANATGNGAACNAANTANTGGGCACAACAAATNGANGANAAAACTGGCCANGATATAAATCGTACATGGTTNGTTGATGGCTGGCGTCCACATAATGTTCAAAGAAAAATTGATAACGAAAAAGAAACATACAGAATTGTANTTGGCTTTAGAGGTCAAACNGATTCTGGTTGGGATTGGGATACTGGTTTTGTNACAAGTAAAGCAACAATGGAAGATACTACTGCAAATCGTATTAGTGCTATAGCTCTTTATGAAGGACTAAATGATATGACTTCAGCAGCTATTAATCCATTTGCAGCTACAAATAATAATATTGAAAGAGCATTNGTTGATGTNTATAGAAATGATACAAGTAAATTAACAATGTTTGATTTTAAACTTTCAAAACCAGATGTTTTTTCAACAAAAGCTGGNGATGTAGCNATGCTTGTAGGTGGTGAATTNAGATCTGAGTNNTANGTTGATGACAGAGANCCACTACTTGATGGAACAATTCCATTCACTTCTTATAATGGTTATACACATCCATTCGCATCTGCAGTTATAGGTAGTAGCCCATCTACAGATACCNNNGGTGAAAGAAACATNGATTCTTTATTTATGGAAATGCAGATTCCTNTTACTGAAACCATTAATGCCCAAGCTGCAATAAGATGGGAAGATATTGAAAATGTTGGCTCAACNACTGTTGGTAAATTTGCAGTTGGTTGGGATGTTTCTGATAGTATTAGAGTTAGAGGTTCATACTCAACTGCATTTAGAGCTCCTAATTTAATACAAATTCACCAACAAGAAGTAACAAGAGTTGCAACACGTGAGGACTTTGTATACAAATATATTGGTGCTGATGACTGGGANCAAACCGTTCAAAGATATAGCAAAGCTAAATCTGTCGATGATGGTCTTGAATCTGAAAAATCAGTTAACACATCATTTGGTGTTGTTGTTCAACCACAAATGATAGATGGTTTAACAATAACAGCAGACATNTGGTCAATTGAAAAAGAAGATACTATTGGTNTATTTGGAAGAGAAAATCATTCAGTTTATGATCTTGCTTTAAGAATATTAGCTGGNAACAGCAACTGTTCAGCNTTTTCTGGAAACCCAGCTCTTACAGGTTTAGATGAATACGACGGTTCTGATGATCTTGAATTAACAGATGGATCAGAAGTCTCNCTAGATTCNGCNTTTGCTGCTGCTGGCATTTGTCCAAGAGGGCAAATAAATCAGGTAACTGATGAATACCTTAATATGGCTACTAGAACTATNGAAGGTATGGATGTNGCNATAGTCTANACATTTGGTGANTTTACATTTAAATATAATGGATCATTCACAGATGAATTTGATCAAGAAGCTACTTCTATATTTGCTCAGATGCAAGCTTTGGCAGACAACGGAACAATTCCTGCTAATATCCCATTACAAGGTTTCGGTGACTTATTAGGTAAAGACGGTAATCTTGAAGAGAAACATTCATATAAGCTTTACTATAATGCTGGTCAGTGGGGTGCTTCAATTTCTGGTTTAACTAAAGGTGACTTTGTTCAATCTAAATTTGGAACTGTTAATGGCGTTGGATTTACAATTCCTGAAATGACAACAATGGATTTAGCAGTTTGGGGTAAATTTGACCTAAATGGTAAAGATGCTAGAGTAAAATACACAATTAAAAACTTTGAAGATGAAAGGGCTCCTCTTGCAGATGGATATCAAGGATATTTCTCAGATATTCACCAAGACTTAGGAATGATTCATCAATTAGAACTTAGAGTAAGATTTTAATTAATAAATATTTTAAAGGGAGCGTCATGCTCCCTTTTTTTTATCTTATAATTAATTTATGTCAGCATACAAAAAGAAAGGCTTTAGTGTAGGAATTGCTATCTTTATAATCATGATGTTTTCTCCAGCTCCATCTGGACTGAGTGAAGTTGGTTGGGATGTTGCAGCAGTTGCTGTTCTTATGGCAACNTGGTGGGCAACAGAAACTGTTCCTGTTGCTATAACGGCTTTATTACCCTTNGCACTTTTTCCTTTACTAGGCGTAACATCATTTGAAGATGCTGCTGTCCCTTATGCTAATAAAAACATATATCTCTTTTTAGGAGGNTTCATGTTNGCTCTTGGTATTGAAAACTCTGGTTTACATAAGAGAATAGCTTTAAAAATGATAATCTCTGTTGGATCAAGTGGAAAAAAACTTGTTGGTGGTTTTATGCTTGTTGCTGCATTAATAAGTATGTGGGTAATGAATACCTCAACAACANTAATGTTANTNCCNATAGGNTTGGCNGTATGTGNAGTAATGNCAGAAACCATTCCTNGTTTAACCGATAAAGATAAATCTAATTTTGATACAGCNCTATTACTGGGAATTGCTTATGCNGCAACTATAGGGGGAATGTCTACATTAATTGGAACAGCTCCCAACATAGTTTTTAGTGCATTCATGCAAGATACATATGGANTAGAAATTTCTATGGTAGATTGGATGGCTTTGGGNGTNCCACTNGCNGCAATAATGTTATTTGGTGCNTGGCTTCTNCTAACAAAATATGTTTTTCCAATAAATTTTATTGCATCTTCTGAAGCAAAAAATGAACTTNAAATAATGNTATCTANTATGGGGACATTNACAAAAGATGAAAAAAGAATTTCTATAATTTTTGGATTTGCAGTTTTNGCATGGGTATTTAGAACNCTTNTAAATAGAATTGATTTTTTATCTGGANTAACCGATGCTGGAATAGCNATTATTGCTGCNATANTAATTTTTATGACTCCATCAGCATCAAAAAAGGGTGATCTTCTTCAATGGGAAAAATCTAAAGAACTACCGTGGGGATTATTGATTCTATTTGGTGGCGGCCTTTCTCTAGCTGCTCAAATTAGCTCAAGTGGATTAGGAATATGGATTGGAAACAGTCTCNTAATACTGAGCACAGTTCCGCCAATACTATTAATTCTTGCTGTTGCAACATTGATAATATTTTTAACAGAAATAACAAGNAATGTAACAACTACTACAACTTTCCTTCCTGTGTTTGGTGCGCTAGCAATTGCAATTGGCGTTTTACCAGTATCTNTNACAGTACCAGTATGTTTGGCTGCTAGCTGTGCATTTATGCTNCCTGTAGCAACACCTCCAAANGCGATTGTTTATGGATCTAATAAATTTACCATAGCTACAATGATGAAAGCCGGCTTTGCACTCAATGTAATTGGAATATTAGTAGTAACAATATTTGCATATTATTTAGCACCACTAATCTTCTAATATTTTATGAGATTTCTTGGCTTAATNTTATTCATAANATCTGTTAAGGGCACAGATTATATTGATTATCCTCATCCATTTCATCCAACTACAGGTAAGNGCGGAATGGTTGTCAGTCAAAGNGCTTTNTCATCAGANCTTGGTATAAAAATNTTAGATATGGGTGGAAATGCAGTNGATGCNGCAGTTGCTGTTGGTTTCTCCCTCGCAACGACACTACCAAGAGCTGGNAATATTGGTGGCGGTGGATTCATGTTAATTTATTTNAAAGANAAAGATGAGGTTTTTTACATAGATTATAGAAGCAAATCTCCAAAAAACTCATCAATTGAAAAATTACTAGGAACAAAAAATATACCAGATAGAGATTCAAAGCGATGGGAAAGAGTTGATTATACATATCTAGCCTCAGGNGTACCTGGAACTGTTTATGGTCTGTTAGAAGCTCATAAAAANTTTGGTAAATTAGAACTTGNACAAATNATGAAACCTGTNATCGAGCAAGCTGAAAACGGCATCATAGTTTCAAGCGATTTGAATTACGTAATTGAAGTAACACCTCAANTGAAAANTGACAAGGAATCTTTATCTATCTATTTTAANAACGGAGANCCNCTNCAAGAGTTTTCATTATTGAAAAGACCAGANCTAGCTAATACNTNTAGAGAAATATCAAAAAATGGTNTTAAAGGTTTTTATGAAGGTGAAATAGCAGANAAGATNGTTGATGCCATGAATGCTAATAATGGATTNATAACACATGAAGATTTAAAAAACTATAAGTCATTTTTTAGAATGCCAATCGCAGTAAATTATAAAGGCTATAAAGTTTTTACTGCTGCACCTCCATCAGGTGGNGGAATAACTCTATTAACTTCCTTAAGCATTCTTAATAATATTGATATTAAAAAATATAAGAGTGACTCTACAAAGACATATCACTTTCTCGCAGAATCTCTGAGGCGTGGACATAATAATAGGTCTCATTTTGTTGGCGATCCAGAATATTTTGATGTTCCAATATCTCAACTTCTCTCACCAAAACGAATAAAAGAGCTGATAAGTTCAATTAATTCAAATAAAGCAAGCTCAATAGATCANGTCATANCCTATAAGCCAAGANAAGAAAGNAAAGATACAACNCATTTCTCNATAATCGATAGTAAAGGNAANGCAGTTTCAAATACTTATACTTTAGGTCTTTCATTTGGATCTGGCGTTACTATTCCAGNTACAGGAATTTTAATGAATAGTCAGATGAATAATTTTGCATACAGGTATGGAGATAAGACTGATATTGGAAGAGGAGCAAGTCCTGGTAATAAGTTTGAACCTGGCAAAAAGCCTATGAGCACTATGGCGCCAACNATTGTTTTCNATAAGGAAGATAAACTATTTTTAGTTACTGGCTCTCCTGGTGGCTCGGACATACCNGCTGCAATTTTAAGAGTTATNACTGGNGTTATCGATTTCAATTTAGATATTGGAGAAGCTACNATGTTGCCAAGAATTCATAAAGATTGGCCTTATGAAGGTCTTGAGCACGAAAGNGCNGTTAGCAGAGATATTGTTAGACGACTTAAAAATATGGGTCACAAAACCGAATATGAAAACACTATTGGAAGTACGCAAAGTATTCTTNTTNTTGACGAANTNAATAGTGGTTTTGCTGATTTGAGACGACCAAATGCTGGAGTTGCGGTTCAATCTAATTAACTTTTCTGTAATCTAATGGTGGTTCTCTATCTCCAAGCAGAGGCGTATATATAAAATCTTCTCCAAGTCTTGTTTTATGTTCTGCTTTAGATTTTTCTATAATATTGGGATTAGATAAGATTTCTATTACACTTTTTGCTAAGACTTTTGCTGCTAATTCAGCTCCTTTTAAACCAATTGATGTGCCACCAGAGGCTACAGCTTGCCATGAATGTGCTGCAGTTCCAGGAACCCATGTTGCAGTTCTAAGACCTGCAGTTGGAACAGCCCAACTTACATCTCCCACATCNGTTGAACCATAACTGTGAGATGTTTTAAAAGGCCTAACAAATTCCTGTGATCCTATTTTATTATCTGGATCAAGGAATGTTTTATAAATTTCAGATGCATATTCATTTTCTCTGTTGTTATAAGATATACCACCAAGTATTGAAAGATTTTTATAGACAATTTTTTGAATAGTATCGTTAGGCAACAATGAAAAGTTGCCATGCATGACCTCGTAAGTAACATCTGTATCAGTTCCTATCGCAGCTCCAGTTGCAGCNTTTGCAACTCGTAAGAATAAATCTTCAACCACTGACATTTTAGGATGACGAACATAGTAATAAACTTCAGCAAGGTCCGGCACTACATTTGGTGCCAATCCACCTTTAGTAATNACATAGTGAATTCTTGATTCTTGAGGAATATGTTCNCNCATCANATTTACCATATGNTTCATTGCCTCAACACCATCTAAAGCTGATCTNCCTTGTTCNGGNGAACCNGCAGCATGNGCTGAAATACCNNNAAANGTNAATCTTGCNGATTTATTNGAATTAGANGTNCTNGAGTTNGCACTATTNTTATCNTCNGGATGCCAATGAAAAACNGNATCAACATCNTNAAATANNCCCTCTCTAACCATATANACNTTACCNGANCCTCCTTCTTCAGCTGGAGTNCCNTAAAANCTNATAGTTCCNTTAANNTTATTTGTTACAAGCCACTCTTTTATTGCAACTGCAGCCCATGCTGATGCTGCCCCAAATAGATGATGACCACATGCATGCCCAGCTCCTGTAGAATTATTTATTATTTTTTTGAATGGATCTTTTGATTGGGCTAAACCTGGTAATGCATCAAACTCACCCAATATTCCGATAACAGGACCCCCATTATTAAATTCAGCAATAAATGCAGTTGGCATTCCTGCAACTCCTTTTTCAATTTGAAAACCTTCATCTTCAAGAGATTTTGCGAGCATATTAGAACTTTGATTCTCCTGATAACCTAACTCAGCAAATTCCCATACCTCAAGTGCTATGTTCTCGAATTTAGTTTTATGATAATTAATACTATTAAGTACATCATCAGAAAATATTGAAGATGTAAAAAAAACAAAAGCTATAAAACTAATTAATTTTTTTTGAAGTAAATTTTGTTTATTCATTTCTTCCTCCATTAATTATTTAGATAGATGCAACACCCCAATAGTTATAACCAACTATCTTTGGGGTGCTAGGTAGATACATTTGTTGAAGACTCTTAAACTCAAAACCTGCTTCATTAATAATAAAGGGTATATCTCTATTAATGTTACATCCACCAAAAAGCTTTGACCACAAAGGATTAATTCTATTTTGCCATTTTTTTATCTTAGGATCAGGTGCAATCCCATGCTCACAAAAGAAAATATTTCCATCTGATTTCATTACCCTTTTTATCTCTTTTAGCGCATCATTAAAATTTGGAATTGAACATAAAGTGTATGTAATCAGAACACTATCTATAGTATTAGAAGCTAATTTAATTTCTTCAGCACCATTAATTAAGATATTTACATCTATCTGATTATCTTTAGCTGTCTTTATAGCCATTTCACATAATTCAGCAGATGGATCTAATCCATAAACCTTATTAATCTCTCGTTTATTGTAAAAGGGTATATTTAAACCTGACCCAATTCCTATTTCTAAAACTGTTCCTTTGGCATTTGGAACAATTTTATTTCTTTGATAGTTTATTGGTTTTGTAGAACAGCATTTATCAAGAAGTTTTGGTAGTAAATACTTTTCGTAAGCTTTTTTTATCATTCTTCAGTTTCACTCAAGGGCATTGCTGCAATATTAAATCCAGCATCAACGTATGTTATTTCACCAGTAATCCCACTAGCATAATTCGAACATAAGAACGAAGCTACATTGCCAACTTCTTCTGCAGTTACCGTTCTTCCAAGAGGAGCTCTATTAGAATGTTGACTTAGCATTTTTCTAAAGTTCTT
>NHCX01000125.1 GCA_002168015.1 Verrucomicrobia bacterium TMED44 | reverse complement strand
TAATAATACTAATACAATTTTGTGAAATTATGGCAGGGGAAAAATGGAGTTATATTACATTAAAAAATAATAAATTAATTTCCTTTGAACAGTACTATTTTTATATGATGATTTTACTAATTACAATTAATCTATTTACACGAATAAAAACAAAGATTGCATTTCTTATTTCTATTTGTGCATTATTTCTATTTATCTAATAAATGTAGTATTTTGGATCTCAATTTATTTTCCATAATATTACCATGCATTATAAATTGTAATTCTCCACTTTTTCCAAGACTTACAAGTATTGGTGCAATAGTTTTATTACTATAACCAATCAGTTTATAGATTGGTTGTGTTTCATAAAAATTACTTACAAAGTTATGAGTAGAGGTTTGTGATCTCTGAAGAGATTGAAGTATCAAATCTTTATGTGTTTTATCGGATACGCAAATTGTTATAAGAGAAAGGCCGCGTTTCCTGTATCTCTTGTAAATATCTGTAACTTTTAACAGATTATCTCTGGAATTTATATTGTCATATTCCCAAATGAAAAATAAAGTAATTACTTTATTATTGAATTTCATAAAAAATGAAATCTTTTCTTTATCGCCTTCTGATATTCTTACTGTTTCATTTGAATACCTTCTTAAAATTTTTGCGGTAGTGTTTAAATCCTTTTTTGTTTTAATTTCTGTTCCTGTAACTTTTGTAATAGTGAATTCTTCTTGTTTCTCTTTATTATAAACAAATTCTTTAAAAAATGATGTGTCTATTTCTCCACTTTTTTTTATATCTCCTATTTTACCTTTGTATAATATTTGATTTTCTAAACCTAACACTACAACGGTTGGTGTGGTCTTAATACCGAAAAAATTTGTTAGTATTTGATTTTCTCCGTCGTAAATAAATGGAAAATCAATATTGAATCTATCCTTTATTATTTTCATATCACTTACATCGGCTCCAATGTCCGAATAGGACAAATCATCTGGTATTAGAGATTGGGGATAATTTGGGGAAACCAATATAATTTGATACTTTTTTAAACCATTTTCTAATTGTAGTGTTGAAATGAACTTCATGTATTTCACAGAAAACCGACAATGTGGGGAAACAAAGAAAATTATTTTCACAACTTTCTTTTCGAATGTAAAGTTAGTGAATGAAATTTCCTGAGTTGATGGAATTGAAAAATTAAGATCTGTAATTCTTTTGTTGTTTGCTTGAATTAGGTTAATGCCCATTACAAGTACGATTAATGCATATTTCACGATTTAATTTTTAACTCAAAGTAACTGTTGTCAATAGATCTTTACCTATGGTAGTCAGTCATTATGTTTCCCAACGATTCGCTCAAGTATTGGTTTAAAGGTAAAGGCCATTGGTCAAATGTCTCTGATAAAGATTGGTTAGATTGGCGTTGGCAAATGAAAAATCGTATCAAGACTGCAGATGGGTTTTCTTCTTTTTTAAATCTTTCAAAAGATGAAAAAGATGGGTTAAAATTCGCCGAAAATCGTCTTTCTGTAGCGGTTACTCCTTATTTTTTTAATCTCATGGATCCTTCTGATTCAAACTGTCCCATCAGAAAGCAAGTTATACCAGTTGGTAATGAATCCGTTTATAAACCTGAAGAAGTTTGGGATCCAGTTGGCGAGGAATCTGATATGCCAGTTCCCTCTATAGTTCACAGATATCCTGATAGAGTTCTTTTCCTGGTTACGGATCGGTGTGCATCATATTGTAGGTATTGTACAAGGAGTAGGCTTGTTTCCAATGCTCAGGGATACGGTTTTCATCCAAAGATTGAAGCTGGTCTTGATTACATAAAACAAAATTCTTCTATTCGAGATGTGTTAATTAGCGGTGGTGATCCTTTATTGCTATCTGATGAAAAGATTGGCGGGATTTTATCTTCATTAAGCAAAATAGAACATGTAGAATTTATAAGAATAGGAACCCGTGTTCCGGTTTTTCTTCCGCAAAGAATTACTTCGTCATTGCTTAATGTTTTTTCTAAATCCGCAAATCTTTGGTTAAGTTTACATGTAAATCATCCTGACGAGTGTACTTTGTTATTAAAGGAAACAACACATAAGTTAGCAAAAGCCGGCATTCCTTTAGGTAATCAATCTGTTTTACTTAAAGGTATTAATGACAACATAGATATTATGAAAAGTCTTATACATAGACTTTTAATTATGAAAGTAAAACCTTACTATTTATATCAATGTGACCTTATTAAAGGAAGTTCGCACCTAAGAACAGACGTTCAGGTGGGTATTGATATAATTAAAGGTTTAAGAGGACATACTTCGGGGTATGCAATACCTCAATTTGTAATAGATTCTCCAAACGGAGGAGGTAAAATTCCTGTTTCCCCTAATTATACAACCTTTGAACGGGACGGATCTATTGTTTTAGAAAATTATGCTGGGCAAAATTATACATATCCTTCTATTAATAATTCAGCTGCTAGTTTTATTGAATAATTTGGTTTAATCCGTTCTGATAGGCATAACTACACACAGTATATTGGGTAATTCTTTTTCATCAGGTGAAACTTTAAAAACTCCTGGACTCATGTCATCTCTAAATTCAAAAGATATTTGATCCTTTTGGATTGAACGAAGAGGGTCTAATAAAAACTTTGGATTGAAAGACACTGTAGATTCTTCTCCTTCATACAATACAGGCATTGATTCACAAGCATCTCCCAGTAAACTTTGTCCTGAAATTTCCATTTCTTTATTTTTTATTCGCAATGTTACTCTTTCATCAGACACTAAAGCTGCGCGATTTACGCATTCCTGCATTAGTTCTCGTTCTACCATGGCAGATTTAAAATCATCTTTTGGAATCACCTGTTTATAATTTGGATATTTTCCTTCTACTACTTTTGAAACTAAATAAATAGAATTTTGAAATCCCTGCTCTTCCTCAGAAGAATTTACTTTTAATTCTATAGCAACCTGTCTGTCTGTGAATGATAAATTAATCTTATCTCCTGTTTTCGGTAATTTTTCTAATTCATTAACCGTTAAAGATGGTAATATAAACTCACCCTGAGCATTTTCATTTAATTCCATAACCTTAGTTGCGACGGCTAGTCTTCTTCCGTCTGTAGCAACTAAAGATAAAAGTTCTTTGTCAAATTGAAAGAAAACTCCCTTTAACATATACCTTTCTTCATTAACAGATTGGGCAAATGAAACACTTTTTAACATTTGAGTTAATTCATCTCTACCTATTTCTGTACTTTTTCTATCTTCCAGCTCAGGAAGCGGAGGAAATTCTTTACTATCCATTCCTATAAGATTAAAAATAGACCCTCTCGTGGTTATTGTTGACTTTGCGGTATCTGAAGATTCTACACTCACTTCCATATCTGCGAGTTCTCTTACAATTCTTGAAAGGTCTTTCACGGGTAAAGTTACAGAACCTTCTTCTGAAACCTCTGCCTTAACTGAACACCGTATACCAAGATCTAGGTTCGTTGTAGTTAAGTGAATTATATTCTCCCTAGCTTCAATAAGAACATTTTGCAGGATAGGCATGGTCTTTCGTGATCCTACAACGCTTGTGACAAGTTGAAGTCCTGAACTAAAGTGATCCCTGTTAATCTTAAATTTCATTAGTATTGGGTATGTAAAATCTTATGACAAATAACAACGTATAAATATTAATTATAATCTTTTATATATAAAACATCTTATTATTAAGAAAGAGAATATCTATAATAAGTTTATAAAGTGCTGTTTGTCACAGGTTAAGGCAAACAATTGTGTTTGTGAGTTTATTCATAACGAGTGAGGAAAAAAAAGCCTGTGAAAAAAAACCTGGAAATCAATATTTATAAGGATGGTTATTCTCATAGATACTTATTTGGATGCAAGTTTTTCAAGATATTCCCAAAAGTTTTGATGGTTCTCTAAGACTGCTTCTTCAGAAGCTGGTAATTTACATCGAAAAAGAAAGTCATTCAAAGAGTTTTTAGGAAGAATGAAATGACAATGTAGAGCGATTTTAATTTTCTCGAAATAAATACGGAAAGTTCCAACACGGAGCCGATAAAACAACTTACCTTTGCGATTAAATTTTCCAATTTCTTGACTACTTCCATTAAGAATATCGCTTGAAAGAGAACTTAGTTTTTCCATAAGAACTAATTGTTCGCCTTGCGAAAGAGAATTTAATATAGATAAACTTTGATCTGAGAATGTAACCTGAAACATATAGATAAGAAGATAATGTCTGTAACAGCGATATCAAGTATTTAGAATAACGCATACTAATTTAGATTATTTTATAAGATGACTCAAGAGCCCATGTTTACACAAGCCCCTTCAAAATTTCGTGAAATAATTGAAGCAAAAAAAGTCATGGAGAATGAAGCAAATGCTATAAAAAAATGTGCGGAAAAAATAGATGAAAATTTTCCAAAAGCCCTTGATATTCTTGCAGAAAGCGATGGAAAAGTAATTGTAACTGGAATTGGAAAATCAGGCCATTTAGCTAAAAAAGTGGCGGCTACACTTTGTAGCACTGGCACAGCATCCGCCTTCATGCATCCAACGGAGGCGATTCACGGAGATCTGGGAATTCACCAAGAAGGGGACCCTGTAATCTATTTGTCAAACAGTGGTACCACACCAGAATTAGTATTTTTAGAACCAGTTTTTAAAAGTAGGCAGGCCAAAATCGTCGGAATTTTAGGAAACATTAAAAGCCCATTGGCCGAAAAAGTTGATTGTGTTTTGAATTCATCAGTTTCTCTAGAAGCAGATCCTTTGGGCATAGTACCTACAGCTAGTTTTATGGTCAGTTCTGCACTCTGTGATGCTTTAGCATCTTCATTAATGAAAAGAAAAAAATTTACTGAAAATGATTATGCAAGAACTCATCCCGGGGGTCAATTAGGTAGAAATTTAATACTTAAAGTTAAAGATGTAATGCATGTAAAAAAACATATTGCTTGCTTAAAATTAGGCGATAAAATGCGTAAAGTAGTTTCCGAAATGACGAAATTTCCCTTAGGAGCAGCTTGCGTGATAGAGTCTGATAAATTGATAGGTATCGTCACGGAAGGCGATTTACGCAGGGCACTTAATGAATCCTGCGATTTAGATTCAACAAAAGTCGAAGACATAATGACTTCGAACCCGCAGAAAGTATTTCCAAGTATAACTCTTGGAGAGGCTTTACATATAATGGAAACAGGAAAATCACCAATTTCCATCTTACCAGTTTTAGATCCTGATAATTCAGACTTGTTAGGTTTACTCCGCTTGCACGATATCTTTTCAGAAAGTTAAAAATGAAACAGAAAAAAATTCTACTGTTATCTATTATAATTTTCGGAGCAATTGGAGGCGCGTATTTGATGATTCAAATTAAACAAGCTCTCGATGAATACAATCACTGGAAGTCAAGAGAAGCTGTTTTAGAAAAAGAACTCCAGGATTTAAGACAAGAAGTAACGAAGCATAGAAAATTTTTAGAAAAACTAAGAACAGACCCAAATTANCAAGAAGAAATAGCAAGAAAAGAATTAGGGTACAGTAAGGAGGGTGAAAGACTATACAGGTTTCCAAAAACAAAAATTGATCNNNGGAAAAATAANCAAATTTCCATAATAAATGACTAAAGAAAATTTACAAAAAGCAGGAAAATCAGGGATGATTTTTCCAAGTACACAAAGAAATTGCGAAGAATTTTTGAATTTAAGCTCTATGCCCGCTTGGGCTAAAGAATCAATTTTAGAGCTCGTAGAAAACGAAAACTGGGAAGAATTGAATGACAGATTTTATAAAAATTTGAACTTTGGCACCGGTGGGATGAGAGGAAGAACAATCGGGAAAACTATCACTAAACAAGAATTAGGCGGCAAAAGCTCAAAAGAAACTCCAAAACATGCAGCGGTAGGAACAAATACACTGAATGAATTTACCATATTAAAAGCTACCAAAGCATTGTATCAATACGTGGAAGAATGGCTANCAACGGCGGGAGCTNTCGAGCANCCACGCTTGGTGGTTGCCTATGATGTACGTCATTTTTCTTCTGACTTTTGTAAATCAGTGGCAACTGCTTGGGAAAATATGGGTGGATATGCAATGATATTTGATGGCCCTCGCTCCACCCCTCAGCTTAGCTACAGCGTACGCAATCGTTTCGCTCATGCAGGTGTTGTTATAACGGCAAGCCATAACCCCTTTCACGATAACGGCTTCAAGGCATATTTTCAGGATGGCGGTCAATTAGTTTCTCCTCATGCCCAAAAAGTGGTAGAGTATTATANCAACATNGAATTAGACGAAATTTTACCTTGGTTAAAGGAANAAGNCAGCTTAGATCAATTTAATGTACTCGGTAAAGAAGATGATCTTTCATACGGAGCTGTGTTAGAGGATGCGGTGTATTCACCAGATTTGCTAAAAGATCATTCACCNAAAATAGTCTTTTCCCCTATTCACGGAACGGGTGCAATATCATCCGTCCCTTCTTTACTTGATCATGGAGTAGAAGTGGTAACGGTAAAATTACAAAATCAGTTTGATCCTAATTTTACTTCTGTAAAATCTCCAAACCCAGAAAATAAGGAGGCACTTTCTTTAGCAATTAGCGAAGCTAAAAAGACAAAATCTGAAGTCGTAATTGCAAGTGATCCAGACTGTGATCGAATAGGTGTAGCGTTAAGGCACGAAAAAGACTTTGTCTGTTTATCCGGAAATCAAATTGCTTGTCTACTTGCTGAATATCGATTGATTTCCTTAAAATCTAAGCAAATTTTGAAACCTGAAAATAAAGATGGTTTCACGCTTCTTAAGACTTTTGTTACTACACCGATGTTAGAAAAGATTTCTAATGATCATGGTATAGGGTATGTGAATACTCCAACAGGCTTCAAATGGATGGCACAAAAGTTAAGCCAATACGAAGAAAGGGCAGCTTTAGGAGTCAGAGAAAAAGAGGGTATAGGTATCGATTTTGACACAACAGATCTTTTNACAAGAATTGATATTTTATCTAGATATTCCAAGTATGTAGCCTTGGCAGCAGAAGAGAGTTATGGATATTTGCCTTTAGATTTAGTGAGGGACAAGGATGGAAATGCCGCGTCACTTGCGGTTGCTGAGGCATTGTCTTATTTACAGTCTATAAATGTTAAACCATTGGATTTCCTTAATAAACTTTATTTGAAATATGGTTTTCATTACGAAAAAACGGAAAACATTTACTTCGAGGGAGCGGAAGGTAGCGAAAAGATACAAAAGATTATGTCTTCACTTAGAAAATCATTGGGTAAAGACCTTAATGGAATAGCTGTAAGTAAAGTCAAGGATTTCAGTGAATCTGGACTGTTGGATGAAGAAGACCAACCCCTAGAAAAAGAAAATTTCCTTATGATATCTTTAGAAAATGGATTTACTGTTGCGATCAGACCAAGCGGAACTGAACCTAAAATAAAATTTTATCTATTTGGGGAGAGTATTCCAAACTCACAGAATCTTCCGGAAACAAAAAAATCGATAATTTCTCAAGTCAATGAACTGGGAGCATACTTGGTGGAGGACGNTAATCGAAGAGCAACGAGTTAAATTGAACTTGGAGGTAGTGTGTCTTTAATGCTAGGAGTATTCTTTTACCCGAACATACAAACGGGGTTTTCTAAATAATTACCCAAGGTTTTAAGAAAACTAGCACCGATTGCCCCATCAACAAGCCTATGGTCGCAACTTAAGCCCAGTGTTATAGTTTTTCCGGAAACAATGTCACCGTTTTTATCGACAACAGGTTTGTTGATAGAAGAGCCAACCGATAAGATTGCCGCGTTTGGTGGGTTGATGATACCGCTGAAAAAATCTATACCAAACATTCCTAAATTAGTAACCGTAAATGTGGACCCAGACATAGCTTCGGGTAGAAGTTTTTTATCACGCGCCTTTTGGATGAGAGATTTAGCTTCCAAAGAGATCTCTAACAAAGAAAGTTGCTCGGCATGATTTATAACCGGGGTCAGTAAACCTCCCTCAATAGCAACCCCAAAAGCAAGATTGACTACTCCATGATGAGTAATTTTTTCCTCACCCCAACTGGTATTTATTTCTGGGTGCCATTTAATGGCTTCTGCAGAAGCTTTTAAAATTAAATCATTAACGCTTACTTTATTGTATGGAAAATCACTTTGTTCAGATTGCAATTTCGAATTTTCATTAATCGCAATCCTAGCTTCAAGCAGTGGTTCGGCATTAATTTCTTTTTGTAAGTAAAAGTGAGGAATGGTTGTTTTTGATTCAGTCAGTCGCTTTGCAATAACTGTTCTCATACCTGATAAAGGAACAGATTTTTCGGCAAGTAAACCTGAGGATTTTGGCACAGGTTGCTCAAGGGCAACGGCAGAAACCATTTTGTCAATGGGGTCTGAAGGTTCTTCGTCGGAATAATCTGCTTCTAGAATATCTTTCTTTACAATTCTACCTGAAGGCCCGGTTCCTTTTAGCTTGGAAATATCAAGATTTCTGTCGCTTGCCATTTTTTTGGCAAGTGGTGAAATTAGGGTACGATTCTTTGGAGCAAGACTTTCGATTTCTTGCTTCTGGGGCGGCAGGTCACTTTCAATGTTGGGTTCATTTTGGAGTAGTTCCGGTTCGCCGGTAGAAGAACTAACTTCAACTTCAGTATTCACTTCTTCTGGTGTATTATCCTCAACAGTGGTCTCTACATTATTTTCAAGAGGCGATGCCAAGGAAGACTCTTCATCCTGTGAATCTTCAGATACGGGCATGGAGTCCTCTTCCACCGATTCTCCCTCTTCACCTACAACAGCCAAAGGGCTGCCAATCGGGGCTTCGGCACCTTCTTCGACTAAAATCTTTAATAAAGTACCATCGTCAAAGTTCTCTAGCTCCATGGTCGCTTTGTCAGTTTCAATTTCTGCGAGCGTATCTCCATTAACTACCTTGTCCCCAACCTGCTTGTGCCATTTTACAACTGTTCCAACAGTCATGGTGTCACTTAACTTGGGCATTTCTATATTCGTAGGCATAACAATTTATAGAATGCTCAGGGCACTTTTTAAAACTTTTTCTTTCGTTGGCAATTGGGCAGATTCCAGAGATTTGCTGTAAGCTTGTGGGGCATCCACAGCAGAAACTCTAGCAATCGGGGCATCCAAATAATCGAAGGCTTGATCTTGGATTAAAAATGAAATTTGTGCATCCACGCCACAAAAAGGTTTATTTTCTTCCACAAGAAGAGCCCGATTTGTTTTTTTGACAGATTGAATAATGGTTTCCTGATCAAGGGGACGGATAGACCTCAAATCAACCACTTCAGCGACGATATCATGTTTATCCGAAAGTTCCTCTGCGACCTCTAAAGCCGTGTGGACAGCCTTTCCGTGAGCAATTATTGAAATATCTTTCCCCTCAACGAGCACTTTGGCTTTGCCTAGAGGAACAAGATAATCATCATCGTCAGGAACTTCATCTTTTAGGTTGTATAAAATGGTATTTTCCATGAAGCAAACCGGGTCGTTGTCGCGTATGGCTGATTTTATTAAACCTTTCGCATCCGCAGGTGTTGCTGGGCATACAACTTTCATGCCCGGAGTATTGGCGGCAAAGTTTTCGGGAGTGTGGGAGTGAGTTGCCCCAACATTGGTACCGCCGTTAGCAGGACCTCTAAAAACTACTGGAACATTAATGAGCCCTCCCGACATGTAGCGAACATTAGCTGCATTATTAAAAATCTGATCAAATGCTACATAGCAAAAGCTCCAAAACATAAATTCAACAACCGGTCTCATACCCATCATGGAGGCACCGACTGCGAGCCCAGAAAAGGCAGCTTCGCTTATAGGGGTATCAATTACCCGGGAAGGGCCAAATTTTTCTAACAATCCCTCAGACACTTTGTAAGATCCTTTGAATTGAGCGACTTCTTCACCCATGAGGACGACATTCGGGTCACGCTGAAGTTCTTCAGCAAGCCCTTGGTTAAGGGCATCTCGGTAAGAAATTATAGGCATGTTATGAATTCAAGGTTGTTCAAAGAAAATTCTTCCTTCTGATGTTCGTTTATCCGGATTATCGGTCTCCCAATAAATATCATCCATAAGTTCATCAGGTTCAGGAAAGGGACTTGCCGAAGCAAACTCAGCCGAAGCATTGGCTTCATCCTTTGCAGACTGATCAAGTTCCAAAGCCTTTTCATCTGTTAAAACACCTTCTTCTAACAGTTTATTTTTAAACAAGCTAAGGGGATCCTTATTTTTTTTATATTCCTCAATCTCTTCCTTACTTCGATAAGTTTGATCAGGGTCAGCTACTGAATGGCCTCGATAGCGATATGTTATAATTTCTAATACGGTTGGTTTATTAAATTCGTGAGCACGCTCCACTGCTTCTTGCACGACTTGACGAACTTCGTAAAGGTCATGACCATGTGCCACTTTCCAATCGATGTCGAAAGCGTCACCTCTTCTTGCCAGGGGCTCCCCTGCAGAATGTCTGCCCTCGGCAGTACCCATGGAATATCCATTGTTTTCAATAATGTAAATCACCGGCAATTCCCAAAGTGCGGCAAGATTAAGAGATTCATAAAAAGGACCTTGGTTGGTGGCTCCATCTCCCATGAAACAAAGACAGCTACCTTTCTTTTTAAAATGTTTTAAGGCATAAGCAATGCCAAGTCCCAGTGGTGTTTGACCTCCAACGATTCCATGACCGCCCCAAAAGTTTTTATCGGGAGCAAAAAAATGCATGGAACCACCTTTTCCTTTGGAGCATCCCGTTTTTTTACCATAAAGCTCGGCCATACATTCATCCATATTCATTCCAACCGCAATTGCATGACCGTGGTCACGATAGGCTGTAATTATATGGTCGTCATCACCAAGCGTAGATACAGAGCCTACGGCGACAGCTTCTTGCCCAATATACAAATGAAGAAAACCGCCAATCTTTCCTTGTTGGTAAGCTCGCAGAGATCGCTCTTCAAACCTTCTTATTCGCACCATTTGTTCGTAAAGGTCAATCTTTTGATCTACAGATAACTCTTTGTTTACCGGAGAATTAGCGAAATCTGTAGTTTCTTCAGGAGGATTAATTTCTGTGGTTATTTCAGAAATTAACTCATCAGGCTTACTACTTTGATTATCAATATTTGATTGAGGGAGCTCTTTGGCAAGCTCTAGATTAGTGTCGTGATGTAGTCCTTCCATTTATAAATTCATTATTCTCTTAAATGGGCTTTGCTTCAACCTTAATTTTGGTAGATTTACTACCGAAATTTGCTCGAATACCCCAAAACCCATCTTTACGTTTATCGAAATAAGGCCAAACCAAGCGATGGTCAGTCGGAGGAATATCAAGATGATTAATTTCATTTCTATGGAAAAAATCAAAATTTCCTTCGTTTATCATGTTTGGAATACTATCTATCTCCTGAAGAACATCAAAAAGAAACATGAGCCAATGCCCGTCACCTTCATAATTCTTTTCCGCAACATAGCCGAAAAGGTGAAGATCATTTTCATTTAGATTTACACCTAATTCTTCGTGAGATTCTCGGATTGCACACTCAACGGGTGATTCGCCAATTGACATTTCTAATTTACCTCCCGGTGGGCTCCATAAACCTTTGTTGGGTGATTTCGCTCTTTGCAAAAGTAGCAAACGATCATTGGCGTCTTTTGCAAAAAGTAGACAGGATATCTTGTAGACCATAGCGATTTTGCTTGTTATTCGTGTATAAGTTTAGAAAGGATAAAGTCTTAGTAAGTAAAGCCAAACCCTTAAAGAATTATGAAATTACTACAATTGATAATATACACTTTGATTTTTATGGTATCTAAATCTGTCTATGCTGAGGAAGATAAGTATGTCAAACTTGCGAATAAAGTGACTCTCACAAACGAAACAGATTCATGGATTAAAGTTTCAGTTCCACTAAATCTGTTAGCACACCCAAGATTAGAGCAAATTAGAAACAATAGACCTTCAACTATTGAAGAAGCTTTTAATCCTGAATATGTGGAAGGGCTAAAAGTAAAACTATATCTATGTTTTAGTAATGAATTTAAAAAGAAAGTTCTTCGAACAAGTAAACTCATAGACTCCCAATTCTACCAGTATTACAGTGCAGAGATTAATTATGAGACAATCAAGCTCGAGCGCACAACCATGTATGTCAACTTTATGTTTCCAAGTGCAATTGCAGATAGAGATGGATTTGGAGGTAACTACATCAATCCAGTTGGATATGCAATCGAAGTATATTTGGAGGGCGTACCTGCAGAATTTTCCAATTCTATAATGTTTGAAAACTACAGGGATGAAGCAACGCTGCTAAAATTTAAACAACAAGCAGAAGAAAAAAGTAACCGCAATAAGGACATTCTAGTGCCTGCTCATCATGTTTTCCAGTCTTACTACCCCAAGGGCTCATATTTGAAACCATCTATTTCTGGAAATTAATCTAAACCTCCAGCTTGCTTACAGGTGGCTCAAAAAGAAGACATAATAATAAATTGCGGAAACTCTCACGTTTCTGCCAATGTCTTTCGTGCAGGACCAGAAGGTCTGGTTCTCAAATCTTCTGGCCTAGAAACACTGCATCATGATTTAACGAAAGAAGATGCCTGGCTGGACTCTCTTGTTAGTGCACTGGAAAAGCTTTCAAGCAAACTTTCGCTGAAGGGAGAAGTCAGGTTTATTTTTCCAGGAAACCTACTTCTTACCAAAACAATAAGGGTTCCGCATGTTGACCCTGAAAAGCAAAGAAAAATAGTTGCATTTGAATTATCGCAAAAAATGCCATTTCCATTGTCTGACCTTATTTGGGATTACCAAATTATAGACGATGATGGGGTGGAAGAAGAGGTCCTGGCGTTTGCGGTAAAACCAGAGGTGGCGGAAACCTTTTCAGAGCGGATGGTAGGAATTGGCCTAATACCAACTCAGATTACACCCGCACCTGTTTTGGATTACATTGCAGTACGGGGCATTCTTGGAGATGCCCCTGATGAACAATCAGAAGTTTTAGCAATCAATATAGGTGCCAAATCAACTAATTTACTTTTCATAAATCCTACAGGATTTTTAATTAGAACAATAACCATTGGCGGAAATGCATTGTCCCAAAACATTTCTGATTCTTTAGGTATTACATTTGAAAAAGCAGAAATTCTTAAAAAAGGATATTTTTCTCAAGAGATATCATTGGCCGAGGATGATGCGTCTGTCGGAATTATACAAAATGCGAGTAACCAGTTTCTGTCTCGTGCGAGCCAAGAAATAACCCGATCAATTGTTACTTACAAACGATTGAAAAAAGGAAAATCTCCTCAGAAGATATATTTAACAGGAAGGGGTGCTTTACTACCCAACCTTGCTCAATACTTAATTCAAAGTCAGCAACTACAAGTGGAATATTTTGATCCACTTTCGAGTGTTACGGTAGGCAGTGGAGTACCGGAAAAAGTAAAACCTCTCTTGCCATTTATGACAAGTGAAGCAGTAGGGTTAGCAAGCAATGTATTTCTTGGAGACTCTCAAAAGAATTCCTCGACTATAAATTTACTCCCATCTTCAAAACTAAAATCTTTAGGGTTAAAGCAAAAACTGCCATACATTTCGCTTTCTCTTTTCATTTTCAGCCTGCTTCCATTATCGTCGATTTTAAAACATAATAATTTCCAAGAGGAAATTATTGATAAAAAACAAAGAATCGAAAAAGATATTAGCATATTGGAAAAAAGTATAAATGAACTAAATTCCTTTCATCAGGGATTCACTTTTACCCAAAACCTAATTGCAGAAGTAAATCTTTCACAACAACCACTTATTGAAAATTCAAAAACCATTGGCCTTTCGCATGAGATAATTAACTTTATTCAAGGAATTATTTCACAAAAGAATATCGGCGATATATGGCTCGATAAATTTAGTATAAAAAAGCAAATAAATAATAATGTAGACACTAGAAATTTGGTAAATAATGATTTAGTTCTTAGTCTATCTGGTCGTTATTTAGTGAGACTTAATATCGAGACCGATGAGTCAGAAAAAAGAGATGCATTAATCGAATTAGATCGTCAAAAGAAAGAAAATTTAACGGCTTATTTCGAGAATATACCACATATCGAAAAAATTATTAAAAAATCTTTTTCGATTGAAGGTAAAGGTGACTTATTTAATCGTAACTTTTCACACTTCGAATATGATATTCTTTTAAATCTTAAATGAAATTATTTATCAAACAGAATCTATTTTTTCTCGTTTTAAGTATTTCTACTTTTGCAATATTTTGTTCACTGCTCTTTTTATCCTTCTCCTATTCAGATAATACAACTGATTTACTATCCAAAAGCGAATCACTCTTTTCAGAGTATAACGAACTTATTACTGCGAGAGACTCCTTATCTCATTCTGAAAATGACTACAACACCGCACTTGCTGATTTAGAACGAATTTCTGCGAAAGAAAAAAACCTATCAAATTTTCTACTTTATCTTTTGAACGAAAATGAAAACCTTTCTTCAAAATGGGACTCTAAAAGTGCTGAATCTGTAAATGCTTCATTAACACGTTTATTTTCTCGATTAAGAAAAAAATGTTCAGAATCAAATATTTCCTTACCATCCGAAGACTTGCAAAATAGTTCAACATCTCCCTTTTCCATAAACCCCGGAAACTCTGCCAATGAAAGTTTTGGCTTTTCATTCTCATCATACGATGGTAATTGGCCCAGCTTTTCTGTTGAAGAAGCACGAAAGATTGGAGTTCAGTCAGAAATAGTTAAAGAAATTGTAAATACTTTGTCCTTCTGTACAGATGAAAATCATACTATACAAATACTATCTATATTACGGGAAGAAGTTGGCGAAGTTGATAAATTGAATATTTCTACTGATAGAATTGATCTACCAGAAATAAGCTCTTCGTTTATGCGAGATGTCCCTGGAATAGATAGCTTTGTTTTCAAAGTGTCGCTACAAATTCAAACTTTATCATTGAGAAAATTTGTAAATGGATTACGTCCCCCTTTTCAAATTCGTGAAATCTCAATACAACCTATTGAGAATATTGAACTATCTCCCGCTACAAACACACCGTTCACGCCGGATCCTTTTAACACGCAAGATACTGTCAATGATAGATACATCCCTATTGTAAGTAAGGTTGATTCTAAAGTAGATTTGATTCTTGAATATATAACCGGTGCAGAACGAAATCTCGGTGAGATAGCGGAGAAAGTGGTTTCTCATCCTTATCTTAACACCGAAATATATTTTAAATGGTTAACAAGTTCCGGAAATCAGGACTCCATATCTGATACTGAATCTTTTTTTAATGAAAGCATTAATCGCAAAACAGTACGATAAATTTTTATTAGTTACCGCACTGATATCCATTTCAACGGTTGTTTTTTTAGATTTATCTTCCAACGAACAATTATCACTGAATGTCGCTTATTTGGATGATGCCTTTACCTTGAGTAGAAAGTCTGATGGAGTTACTCTTAAGGTAAACATGGAAAATGATTTAATGCCAGGTGAGCATATTTATTTTCAAGGCAAGGATGAAAATTTTACCAAGGTAGAAATTGAAGAATTATTCTTTAAGAGACGTGACGAAGTTACTGTGCTTCAAAAAAACGGCCAATCAATTGTTGGAAACATAAAAAGTAAAGAAGGTCTGAAAATAACCAAAAATTGGAAGAAACTTAATTCTCCCACATTACTCGATGTGGACGGAAAAGTCCGGTCTCTGCCAACAAACTCCATCCAAAAAATTGTTGGATGCCCTAGCTATCTGTTGGCGGACAGCGCAGATCTTTCTTATTTAGAGGGCAAGCAACCGTACTTTTATCAAAGAAAACCTGATACTTACTTTTTATATAATTCCAGGAAATCTTTTGAGTGGGAAAACCTAGGTACTGATCAAAATGTAAGTATTTATGATTTATTTACTCCTCCTCTGATATATTTAATAGATGGCGTTTTAACCACCACTTTGCCAGAGGCACCTGTAGAAGAAGAGGAAAAAGAGGAATTTGGAGTATCTTTACTCGGTTTTAATCTGAAACCATACAGATTTAGGTTAAGTAGCTGGATTGGAGCATCACCTTATTTGGAAGATATTGAATTGACTCAACAGTTCGGAAGAACTGTCCGTAATCGGTTAGATGTTAATGGAGTATACAAGTTAGCAGACGATCCTAAACCAGGTAGACCTTCCCTAATTAAAGTGGATGAAAAAGATGGTGAAAAATTAATTAGCCTTAAGTATTTTACTGTTCAGGATGTGCCTCAAAAAAATGGAGGTGTAAAGCAGGTTGGGAGGGCGTTGATCGAAGATTATCAAATTGGAGGAAAACCCTTTGAAATAAACAGCCTGATGAATGAAGTACAACTTGGCCAATTTGAGGTTGTATTAAGTTTCAAAATTAAGAAAGAAGATCCACTAGAGGTAAGAGTCAAAGATTCGGATGTGGGACGTGAAATCATTTACAACCAAAGAAAATACACAGTCTTATCATTCGATATGGAAAAGAAGTCGCTAAAGATCAGGAAAAATGCTCCTATACCTACCCAATCTGAGGATCTTGAATTGAGGATGCCCTGAATTTTCTAAGTTGACCAACAGCGAAGATTCATTGAGAAATATATCTACCATTCTTCACTCATCTGCCCCTATGTCATACCATATGCCAAATGGTCTACTATACTACATGTCCCTTACTTTATTTTTTGGGACACTTTTCCTGCATGGACAGAATGCTGATAAAGTCTCAGATAGTGAAATCCAGATACCAACCCAAGAAAAGCCACCTGCACCGCAAGTCGTTGGTCCGGATTTATATAATTATAACAGTTCAACAAATTTAGTAGCGCTACTTACAGAAATTCGTAAATTAATCGGAGCAGAGAATTACGATAAAGCTCAAGATATGGCAAATGCAGCCCTCGCCAATGTTGATCAGAATGAGCAAAATAAATTTTATCTTCGTCAAATTCGCAAAGAAGAAACTAAAATTTTTTATGAGCAGGCGAAACTTGCGATGTCTAGAGAGGAATATTCGTTGGCGAGTAAACTATTAGAAAAATATCGTGAAAATGTAGCTCAGGAACTTACTGAGCGTAAGATCCAAAGAGAAGTTGTCTTGTCAAAGGATGGTCCTCGGGATGCTTCTCTTGTTGGAAAATTAGTCGAGGAACTAGATAAAGCTAAGAAAGATCTCTCCGAAATTCGTGCGAAATCCGGCCTTCCTGATGATGATGCAAAGCCAGACCTAGAAAGACTGATGGAAGAGGAGAAATCAAAGATTGATTCTACCTCTCGTGATGCAGAAAGATTACTGATCAAGGCCCGGAGGGATAGTGCACAGGGCAATTATGAATTAGCCATGCAACAAATAGATGAGGCTCTTTTGATTTTGCCAGCAAATACTTCAACCATTGCTTTGGTTAGTGATTTATATCAAGCAAAACAACAAACAGTTTGGTATCAAATGGGTGAAGCTATGCTAAAAGGAAAA
>NHCX01000124.1 GCA_002168015.1 Verrucomicrobia bacterium TMED44 | reverse complement strand
CTTTTAAATCCTGGAGCAAACCAGCTATCGGTTGATCCACTTGGTGAGCCATGGCTGAATGTCCTTTTTCTAAAACACCATGCTGGTCCCATGGGTTAGCTGCTCCTCCAGCTCCAAGTTTTTCTGTTAAACAGCTTAACTCAACAAATCGAACACCTCTTTCCACCAACCTTCGGGCCAGAAGGCACTGTTTTGCATAACTTGCTTTTTGAACATCTGAAGAATCTAAGCCATAAAGTTTTTTTGTGGCATCGGTTTCTCCTTCGATCTCACACAATTCAGGAACAGCAGCCTGCATTTTATATGCAACCTCATGATTTTGAATGGCAGCCTCAACTTGTTGATTATTTCCGACCTGTTGGAGAAACTGTTGATCAAAGGATTTATGGAAATCTAATCTTTTCCGTTGCGAGAAAATTGATTCTCTTGGCGTGACATTAATAATGGGTTCATCTTTATCGACCTGGAGGATAGACCCTTGGTTATTTGCGGGCAGGTATCCGCTTCCATATAATCCAACTCCTCCATGGGGTGGAACCGATCCACCACTATGTAGAACAACAAAGCCAGGCAAGTTCTGATTGAGGTTTCCAAGCCCATAATTTACCCAAGCCCCAGCTGTGGGGTGTCCCATAAAAGGAAAACCAGTATGGATAGCATAGTTTCCCTGTGCATGTTCGTTCACTTTGCTGGTCAAAGAGCGAATCACGGCAATTTCATCGATCATTTCAGCAGTCCTAGGAAATATTGAGCTAACCGGAATTCCACTTTGTCCATATCTTTTAAATTTAAAGGGAGAGGGGAAAACATTTCCGTTATTATTGAATTGGGTACGCTCGACCTTGACCGGCATGGGTTGCCCCGCGAACTTTTTGAGGGTTGGTTTCGGNTCAAATGTATCGATGTGCGAAACTCCACCGGACATGTAGCAGAAGATTACGCTTTTAGCCTTGGGTGTGAAGTGCGGTTTTGCTGAAAGCTGGTTTTGCCCGAGCATTCCTTGGAGGGCAAGCATACCAAAGCCACTTGAGCAAGTGGAGAGCATTTTACGACGACTTAGCAGGCTGTTCATAAGAAGTTTATTTTAAATAAATGAATTCTTTCATATTAAAAAGAGCGAGTGCAAAATCTTGAAGGTTTGGTTTGTCTGCTACTACCGTAGTTTCTAGCTCTTGGAGTCTTTTCTCTAAAGAGTCTCGTTGTGCAGTAAGTTTTGTGTACAGGTTCATTTCTTCCGAAGAGAGAGATTTCTCTGCTTCCTTCAAACTTACATATGAATCTGGATGAAAGATTGCATGGATTTCATTTTGAGTAAGGGCTCGGTCATAAACAGAAGCCCGGCTGATACTACCGTGTAACATACGTTGCGGACTAGCTGGGAGGTGCCTGACACCAAAAGTAAGCACAGATTTATTTTTCTGATACTTGAAAAGACTTGTTGTGTATGGTTTCCCATACATTTTCCCATTGCGGTATCCAGTGATTTTCCCATCAGGGGAATAAGTGATGGCAATATGAACTAATTGGTTATGTGCAAGATTCTCAGGAGGCGTGAAAGGAAAAGATTTTGTTCTGGAAAAACCGTTACTACCTGACATCCATTTTCTAGGCTCTTTTTCGGCAAAAACAATTGAATCAAAAACACCACTATTCAAATTTTGGATGCTGATAACACCTCCAGCTCGTTGATTTAGATTATCAAGTTGTACCCACGAGGAAAGTGTTTTTTCGCTAATCTCTATTGGTAGGTTATCGGTTACTGCATATCCTCCTTTACGAAGAATTAATCTTCCATTTTCTACAGCAGCACCATTTTTGAGGTTGGCTTTCAGATTTAGTATTTGATCTTTCAGTCCGCTTTCAAAGTTCCATTGAAGAACTGGATCAAGAGGATACTTTTTTATTGGATCTTTAGAAGATTTTTTGTCTTCGATTAATTTCTCTCGAACAGGATCAATGAGTTTAGCAATTTCTTGGCTTAGTTTTAATTTCTTCTCCTGTAATCTCAGTAATATATTTTTTTCTTTCGCACTCTCCTGATCCGAAACCGTCAAATAATCCATTGATTTTTTGATCTCATTTTGAGTTGGATTTCTGCCTAGGGAGTTTCGAAACATAACATTTATTCTTTCTTTTAAATCACCATTTCTGTGTAGGTTTGCAAATTCTCTTGCTGCCCTGATCACAAGGGGATCATTCATAAGCGTTAGTGACTGAGCGGGTACATTTGTAACATCACGCCTGCCCTTGGTTGAGGAGGGAACGGGGGCATCAAAAACAGATAAGAAGGGGTCTAAGGAATTCCGCTTCATTTGTCTGTAAACCGATCTTCTTAGACTGCTCGAGGGTTCGGACTTTCCTTCAGCAACCCTGTCTAATTTGATTCTACCCGAAACCAAAAGCATGGAATCATGAATNGCTTCGGCTTCTAACCTGCGAAGATTAGCATGAGAAAGTAGTAAGTTATTTGGATCGCTCTGTTGTGCTTTAGCAGATGGTTTTGAAGATGCCCGAAATGCTTTGGTTGTAACAAGAAACTTAATCATGCTTTTAATAGACCATCCATCTTCCCTAAATTTGGTGGCGAGGAAATCTAGGAGTTCCGGGTGTGAAGGTTTTTCTCCCAATCTGCCGAAGTTGTCTGGGGTTCTGACAATTCCGTGGCCAAATAAATGGTGCCAAATCCGATTTACCATAACCCGGGACGTAAAAGGATTATCTTTTCGTAATAGATCTTTTGCGAATTCTAATCTGCCAGTAGAATCGTTAGGGTAGGGGGTAGGATCAATCGCCTCCAAAAATCTTCTAGGTACTTTATGTGCTGGCTTCTTGTGGTTTCCTCTTTCGAATAACGCTTGTTCAAAAGGTTCTCCGTCCAGTAATCCTGGAGCCAATCGTGGTGCTTTGATCAGGGATTCAATTTTACGATATTCTAAAACGGAATTTTTACTGGCTGGTACTTCATTCATGGAATTGGGAAGTATGCCTAGTTTGATCAATGAATTAAGAATTCTAGCTTGAGCATCTGTTACGGAATTATTTTTCCAAGCCTTGATTGCATCCTTAGTCACCCTTGCATAGCGAATTGCTAAATCTTGTGCGTTTTTTGCGGGCAAAGAAGCGGTAAATAAGGGAGAGATAATTTCTGATACTTCATTTCTTGGTGCAGGTACATCATGAGGAGCATAAAAAGCTTCGGTTACGCCAAACCAAGAGCGTTCTGTATTTCCGGCTTCTACTGGGTGGTTACGATTGGTGGTCACTTCGAGATATCCAGTTTCTCCTGCCCAATAGTCCGTCTTAAAACGGATCCATTTCTCTGCAGTTGGTTCAGGGGAGGACTTTGGGTATACAGTTCCTCTTCTCGGATAATTCCATACTGAGTACCGAACGGTGGCAGACTTATCCCCGATAACACGAATCCAAAGGTTGCCTTTTTCAAATTTGAACCGCGGAGAAGAAAGCGTTCCATTTTGCTTGGTGCTTAACAGATGAGTGAAAACACCAGCAGGCATGATATTATGTATTATTCCTTCGCCCTTAAAGTTTAGGGAGAATTGTCCCGCTTTTGATGAATGTTCGTTCAGTCCGGTTCCACTCTTTTTCCAGTTTGCGTAAGTCTCCTGTATTCCAAGGTTCCAATAATTCTTGTTTGAATTTTGGCGACGCGAAACAATCCGGTTTTCGCTTTCTTCAACCTGCTTTTTTAATCGCTGCCACTCCTTTGAGAATTCTTGATCTTTAAGAGAATTAAGTTTTTTCCATGGCATTAGAAAGTCCAGAGTTTCATCGGACGGAGATGATCTTTTATTACTATTTTTTAATTCATGTTGGATATCGATTTCCATCCATGATTGTACGAGTTCGTTCTTAATCTTCTGTTTTAGAGAGGTGAGATCATTGTTATGTTTGGTAATGAACGAAGGACCATCGATTACTCTCTGTGCAGGGCGACCGTTGGAAAGAATACCGAATAAAGCATAATAATCGTCCTGACTGATTGCATCGAACTTATGGTGGTGACAACGTGCACACGATACGGTCAGACCGAGGAAGGTTTTGGTCACAGTATCAATTTGATCGTCAGTAAAACGTACATGTTCATCCAATGCATCGGTGGGAGCAAAGCCATGGAGCACAAAACGAAGTTGAGATGTTCCGATAGCAGATTCATTAATCGCAAGTGCATTATTAATCCTTGGTTCTACGATTAGATCACCGGCGATGTGCTCAAGCACAAGCTGATCATAACTAATATCTTCATTAAGTGCCCGAATNAGGTAATTACGATAGCGAAATGCATTTGGAATCTGAGGATCCCCCTCGCTNCCATGGGAGTCTGCATANCGAACCCAGTCCATCCAATGTCTTGCCCATCTTTCTCCAAACTGGGGGCTGTTCAGCATTTCATCACTGAATTCATTCACGGCTTGTTGAATGCTTTCAGCAGATGTATCAAGAAAACGATTTTGCTGTTCAATAGACGGGGGGAGCCCAGTCAATGCATAGGATAATCTTCTCAGGATTGATAATGATTCTGCGTTTTCGTTTGGTTTGAGCCCCGTTGCTATCATCTTTGTATCAAGAAAATGATCCACTGGATGTTCATTATTTGCTAGGGAAGCTTTATCATTACGAATGGGTTGAAAACTCCACCATAATTTTCTTTGCTCACGAATCTTTTCCCATGAGGTTTCTTTAGCAAATTCTTCTGCAGTTGGGGGTTTTTCTCTTGGATCATAGGCACCATTAGAAATCCATTTTTCAAAATCCTTAACGATTGAATCAGCAAGCTTCGGTCCTCCTTTAGGCATATTAAGGTTATTTATTTCGTGTCGCATTACTTGAAGGAGTAAGCTTTCTTTTGGGCTTTTTAATGAGAGTACAGGACCTCTGTCTCCCCCCCTTACCATTCCCATCTTANAATCTAAAACCAATCCAGATTTTGATTTATTTATGCTGTTGTGGCATTCGTAACAGTTTTCTGCAAGTACTGGTCGTATGCGGGACTCAAAAAACTCTGCCTGATCAAACGCACTGAGTTGGAGTAGGCTCAGTTTAAATAAAATTAGGATGTAGAAATTTTGGCTCACTTCGCTAGGCTTCCAATGATGGCGATATTGTCAAATATGGAATTANTATATCCTTAAAAAATATTGAGACAAGTTAGTAAGTGTTATGAATTGACTCAATGATTAGTCGGTATCTTAAGATATATTATGAACAAATTAGCCGTTGTTGCAACGAATGCATGTGGGTGGCCAAATCTGACAAAGCTAAAGAACGGTCAGGTCCTGTGTACTTATTTTAATGCACCTAGTCATGGGCTAATGGAGGGGGACTTAGTTTGTTCTATTAGTGACCGTAAAGGTAAGAACTGGAAAAAACTTTCAGTTGTGGCTAAAAGACCAAAGGGTGGGAATCGGATGCATTTGGCTGTTGGTCTTGCCCATAACGGAGACATTCTTTCCTTCAATAGCGGTTTTTTTGTCAAAGATGAAAAATTTGTCGGATTCTCCGGTCATTGGCTATCAAGGTCAAATGATCGTGGTAAGNCTTGGAAATCTGAACCAAATCCTCTGGTTCCCAAAGGAATTGAATCAACGATTCCNTTTGGNCGAATCATTCAGCTTGGTTCNAATGANTTAGTCTATTCNTGCTATCGTTCNNANGGAANTGGAAATCCAAGCGAAACCTGGATNGTGTTNTCNGATGATGATGGNNAAACNTGGNCNCGNAGNTCNAANTTTGGCTCCNATGATTCGAATGAAGCNNCATTATGTAATCTNGGAGGANGGACGGNTGTTGGCNGCAACNCGAACTCATATCGATCACCATGTAAAACTTTGCGAACTAGNTAAGACCGGAAAAAGGTGGAAGGAAAAATTTCCNCTTACCCTGCCCATGCAACATCCTGCAGATTTGACCGCNCTTTCNGATNAATGCTTGTTGCTGACCTACGGAATCCGCAATCGCGGTCTTATGGGNATAGGTGNNCGATTAAGTATTGATGCAGGGAAAACNTGGAGACCNCCNTGGGTAATTCATCAATTTGGNGACAATGCNAAAGATATTGGATACCCTTCCACNATCAGTTTGGATAAAAANGGTAANNTTCTTACAGCNTTTTACACTGATTACGAACCNTCTNTTANAACTAAGCCAAATCGATANCGAGTNCTTGCNAAGATGTGGTCATTNAAAGATTGGCTACATCCTACTATTCTTGANTCAATATCGGATGGAAAACAGTTNAAAATTTANTNAGGATTTNTTTCGGAATTTTTCAATGTANTCCTCTCGAATAGACATNTCACTNTTATCCTCATAGGTCTCTTTGTAANTTTTTGAGNTTTTGNTTGAGTTTCTTTTGTAAATNCANGGTCTCTTNTTTACCGTAGAGNTTGGAAAGTTCATCAGGATCNTTTTTGAGNTCGTACATTTCCCATTCTTCTTTGAATTGATAGAAGTGCATGAGCTTNTGTCNTTTGGTNCGAATNCCATAGTGGCGNGGAATCATGTGGACGCTTGGATATTCATAATAATGATAGTATATNTCNTNCCTCCATTTTGTAGNTTTTTCNCCCTTCANNAATGGNACTAGNGAAAGACCNTGCATATCCTNAGGTTGAGGAGCNCCNGCNATTTCAAGAAATGTTTGTGCATAATCCAAGTTCTGNACCAATTNAGTTTCACGACTNCCCGGCTTAATTACTCCNGGCCATTTGACAATNAGNGGCATCTTTAATGATTCTTCGTACATCCANCTTTTATCGTACCANCCATGATCACCNATNTAGAATCCTTGGTCTGAGGAGTAGATGACGATGGTATTTTTATCNAGNCCAAGTTTAGTNAGTTCCTTTTGNAGNCGATCTANNCTTTCATCNACTCCTTTAACGCACCTAAGGTAATTTTTNGCATATCTTTGGAACTTCCAGCGGACAAGATCTTTCCCNGAAAGNTTGGCCTTGTGAAANGCNGCATCTCTTGGNNCATAATGNGCCCGCCACNCNTTAAGTTGNTCNNNGCTCATTCTTTTCATGTTGTNCCAAGCCGACCGGTCCTGTCTNAACTGGGAAGGGGGTTGATTAAATTCNGGNGTCAAATCTANGAANAGATCGTAATTTAAATCCATATGNCGGTCGATTTCNAGTTCCTGTAGNCTTGCCCCTGGTGCATTGTCTTTCCANTCNTCAAAAAGGGTNGGAGGTTCNGGNATNTCAATATCNTCNTANAGAGANAAATGNCNNAGNGCNGGCATCCANTTNCGGTGNGGAGCNTTATGTTGAACCATAAGCATAAANGGCTTNTNTTCGGATCTTTTTTGNTTGAGCCANTCNACTGCCANNTCNGTNACNACATCNGTGCANTANCCGTCTATNCGTTTTTTCCCATCNGGNAAAATCATGTCCGGATTATANTACAAACCNTGCCCNGGNAGGACNGCCCANTCATCATATCCTAAAGGTTTNCCCTTAAGATGACTTTTTCCATAAATTGCNGTNTGNTANCCTGCNNTNTGNAANAGNTTTGGNAANGTCTGNTGATTCCAGTCAAAAGTATTCCCNTTNTTCATGAACCCATTNTTATGGCTNTGNTTNCCNGTNTGNATNACNGCACGACTNGGNCCNCANATTGAATTNGTNCAGAAACTGTTNNCGAAAANCATNCCNTCTNNNGCAAGTTTNTCNATGNNCGGAGTNGGGTTNACCGATTTNANCCANCCATNNTANGCACCGATTGCNTGNGGNGCATGGTCATCGGTAAANANAAATAAAATATTAGGTTTTTTTTCTGCATTTATCCACAAATGGGCAGCACAAATAAGGAAAACTTTAAAAAGAAAATAAATCAGGGTTTTCATGT
>NHCX01000123.1 GCA_002168015.1 Verrucomicrobia bacterium TMED44 | reverse complement strand
ATGATACCGTAGGCATCATCATGCGTGAAGTTTGAGCATAGACGAAGCTACTAGCAGCAACGCAAAGTGCAAGAAGGGCATTTGTTAATTTCATGATTTTTTCGAAAGAACCCATAATCTAGTAAGAAAATTTTGGGTCAAGCCTGAAATCGCACCCCTTCATTTCCAGAATTAATGGGTGTAATTAATTACAAGTGTTCAAAATTTAGAGCCTGTTTTCGATATCCTGAAGCTTCGTAAGATGTTCCGGAAGTAACTTCTCTCTTTCGGCAGTAGTGTTGACTAGACCGTCAAAGATTATACCCCCATTTGGATGGGTAACTCGGAAATGTTTGTCACCGTCTTTTTGATAGTATTCGAAAGTTCCTGACTCATCTATCGTTTTTGTTTGTTCATGCTGAGTGGAGGAAAAGGATTGTACATTAGCGCCAGAGGACCCGTGTAAGGGATTGCTGGGATCATTATTTTTAGCATCGGGAACAAGACTTGGCTCGAATCCATGATTTAGAGAAAGTCCATTTTTTCGTAAAAGATCGCGAATGGACGGGTCCATGTGAGGAAAGATACGATCCAAGTCTCTAGAAAAAGAACCATTGGAGGAATGATTCAAATTTCCCCACATTCTTGATCTATGATTTTTTTGAACAATTGGCAGGTCGATTTCCGAGAGCACTGCGTGCACAGTCAGAGGATTCCCTTTTCGAACGAGGTGTAAGGTTATTCTATCTCCTGCATTTTTCATCCGTACGAGGGCTTTCAGTTGATCAGAGTTTACAAGAATTTGCTCATCCAATCTGAGCATCACATCAAAAAGTTGTAATCCTGCCTGTTCTGCTGGACTCTCCGCAGATACCTGATCCACACTCAAGTAGATACCTTCAGGGAAGCCCAGTTGATGGCTTGTAGATGGTGGCAGAGCCGTTGTACTGACTCCCAAAAAGGCAACTTTGGACTCTATGTTCTCGGGTTGTCCAAAGAGCGGATGGACTGTCCACCCAAGTGGAAAAAGCAATATGGCAGTTTTTATTACGGACAAATTCATATGGAATTTTACTGGGTAAGTGGTGTTTCTACGAGCAAGGAAAAAACTAATATAAGTCCAAATCGATCAGAATAATTTCCTGACGGGGATTGGTGGAGAGGATACGGGTATCCGTTGCCGGATGCTGCCAAAGTATTTCATCAAGATAGTGCATCCTGACCTGACGGGCAGGGCTTCCACTTGGTTTGGAGACCACACCTTCATCTATACGGTCGACCAATCTCTCCTGAAATGAAGGCATCCAACCACCCACGGGCATACCTGAACGACGCTCTAACTCGACGACGGATACCCCGTGGATTGGACTTTCAGGATCTTCCGACAAAGAAGGCAGCGAGACAGGGGAATGATCTGCTCTATTTTCTGGGAGTACACCGGCACGATCACTAAGAAAAGTAATACTTATAAAAAAGATCGTAACCGTGGCAGCAATGCCCCACCCGGTCCAAGGTAACCACGCAAGGGAAGGAGTTTGGGGGGGGGAATTCGATATTGTCTCCTCAGGAAGGCGGCGAATTGCCAGATTTCCTGCATCTCCGAGACCCTTTTCGATACGGTTGGTTAGCTCATCCGAAGGATTGGGAGGAGTCAGAGATTTTAATTCCCGCTCAATGGATTCGAATTCATTCATGAGCGAGAAGTTTTGATAGATGGTTCTTCCAATTCTCTAGGCAACCATTCCCGAAGTTTTTGTAAAGCGTACCGGTAGCGGGAGGCGACCGTATTAAGTGACAGGTCAAGGGTCCGCGCAATTTCGTCGAAGGTAAGCTCTCCCCAAATCTTCAAGGTAAGCACTTCTTTTTGTTCATCGGGAAGGCGGTCAACTACACGAAGTAGGGTTTCCTGTCTTTCATTTTTTTCCAGGTTATCCTCAAATGCGGAAGATAAGGGGCTCAGCTCAAAAGTCTTCTGTTCACGAATGGTTCGACGATCAATACTTCTGGCCCAGTCTATCGCCAGCCTGCGTACCGCCCGGTAAACCAACCCGGGTGCAACTTCACCTGTGTGTCCATAAAGTCTCCAGATACGAACAAATGCTTCTTGTACTAAATCCTCGGCATCATGAGGATTGCGGGCTTGTTGCCGAGCAAACAACAAAAGTTTGGAGCCATGCCGGGCAAACCAGGATTTCCATATTGGTTCGGTATTCATAGATCTGTTAAATGTAGCGACGGGTAAGAAAGTTTTTGTCTGTTATTGTAAAAATTTTTAGCACCCAGACAAGTTTGTAGATTTAAAAGGTTTTTTTCTCCCTTTTTGCCGGCTCTGTAAAAATTGGCATTCAAAATGCAAAAGCTTTTAAAAGGGCAAAAACAACATACTCTTCATGAGTTACCATAATAATGCGCGACCTGGGCTGGGTCGCGCATTTTTTTTGTTTTTATAAGACTTTATCTAAAGAACCAAGCGCATTTAAAATTCAGGATAACCTTGTCTTGGGAATGAACGAGTCATATGGGTTTTTGAAAAGTATGAAATTCACAAACCAAGCCCAACTGGCGTATTGCACCAATGTCCATCGCGGAAACAGCTGGGCGGAAACTTTTAATGCTTTAGAAAAATATGTCATGGATGTACGAGAACGGGTGGCTTCGGATAAACGATTTGCCATCGGTTTACGATTGAGTGCCGAAGCAGGACGGGAGCTTTCTGATCCCGCAGAAATCAATCGGTTCCGGAAATGGCTGGATCAAAAAAATGCATATATTTTCACCATCAACGGATTCCCCTACGGAAATTTTCACGGCACCCGGGTAAAAGAGGAAGTCTACCGGCCTGACTGGACCACCCAGGAAAGGTTGGACTACACCCTGCTCCTTTTTTCAATTCTCGAACAATTACTGGAATCTGGGGAAGAAGGGAGTGTTAGCACCCTACCCGGCTCCTTTAAAGAATTTCTTCCTAAAAATACCATTCCAGAGCTTATCTTTAAAAACCTCGAAACTTGCGCTCTTGAAATCGAACGGTTGGCGGGTCCCAAAAATCTTGATTTACACCTTGGCATGGAACCAGAACCTTTGGGAATGTTCGAAACCACTCCGGAAACCGTCTCTTTTTTTGAAAAGTTATTTCAGTCCACTTCCACTGAGGAAATTCTCCGGAAACGCATTGGCGTAAATTATGATTGCTGTCACCTCGCGATTGAATACGAAGATGCCCATGAAGGATTGGACGCCTATGTGAACCGAGGCATCAGGCTGAGTAAATTACATCTTAGTTCAGCCCTTTCCGTGATCCCCAATTCTAATAACCTGGAAAAGCTAAGAAGTTTTGTGGAACCTGTCTATCTGCATCAGGTAGCATTGGGCAAGGAGGGCGTATGCATTCAGAGAATTAAAGATCTCGACCTGGCTCTGGATGCACAAAAAGCCAACAAATTACCAGATGCGGATGAATGGAGGGTGCATTTTCATGTGCCACTTCATGCCTCTCCGGGTAAAGAATTAGGCGATACCCGGATTCATGTGCTCGACACCTTGTTTTGGCTAAGTAAAAACCCTGAAATGTGCAAACACCTAGAGATGGAAACCTACACTTGGGAAGTGCTACCGGATCATCTGCAGGCAGGATCCGTGGTTGAACAAGTAGCCCGTGAATACAACTGGACTCTCGAGCAGATGACGAATATAGGCTTTGAGCTTGCCTGAACCTAACCAGTTCCATCTTCCTCGCATGCGTGTATTCCTCAATATTATCCTTACCCTGTCAAGAGCATCCAATTTGCCAACAATTTGGACAAATTGCCTGGCAGCATGGGTTATTAATCAAGGAAATATTCACGACTTGGAGTGGGGAGTCCTAGGATGGCTACTTCTAGGAGGCAGCCTAATTTACTCCGCAGGTTGTATTCTGAACGATGCCTTTGATCAAAAGTTTGATGCAGAATTTAATCAACACCGTCCGATTCCAGCCGGAAAAATAACTCCGGCAAAAGTCTGGGTCATGGGGATGGCTGGCATGGGGATGGGCGGGCTCATACTGATATTTCGAGCCGGGTGCCCGGCCTTGTGGGTTTTGCTCCTGGTAGTAGCGGTTTTGGTGTACGATATTCTGCACAAAAAATGGAAGGGTTCGGTTTGGATCATGGGTAGTTGCCGCACACTTCTTTGGCTCGTTGCCGGAACTGCCGGTGACCACTCAGGTCTTGAACTTAACACTGTAATCATCTCGACTACTCTTGGGCTTTATGTGGTGGGGATCAGCCTGTACGCACGCGGAGAAGCCAAGCCAAACACAGATGACAAAAATCTTCTGCCGGTCCTTTTACTTTTTCTTCCCTGCCTTTTAGGATTGTACAGGGTTTTCGACCTGCAATTATTTGAACCTGAAAATCTATTCCCAGCCCTTTTCGGAATGCTTTTCATGGGCTGGCATGTAGGTCGAGCCGTGCAAATCATTCGGAACCGAAAGATACCTGGCGGGATTGGAGCGGGAGTATCTCTTCTTCTTGCCTCAATTTGCGCACTCGACGGATTGGCACTTTGCTTCCATCACCCACCCTTCGCACCGTACTGCTACCTCTTTTTCCTAATTTCCCTAATTTTACAAAAGAAGTTTGCGGCGACCTAGTAGGAGCCATAATCTAGGATTTATGCCCTCACGTTTTGCCACGATTAATCGTAATATTCGCTTGGATCTAAATCATCAGGTATTTTTTACCCGTGACTCCTTCTCCTCGACCAATGAGACCTTGGCTGACATTCTGCAACCAAAACGCAGGGGACAGCCCACCAAAGTGATCGTTTACTTGGATGAAGGCTTACTGGACGGCATGCCTAACCTGCCCGAGCAAATTGAAAGTTATTTTCGTTCTCGGGAGGATCGACTGGAATTAGTTTGCTCCCCCAAATTTTCTCCCGGAGGAGAACCGGCCAAAAACAATTTCCAATACATTGAGGAAATTTGGACCGATCTAAATGAACACGCGATGTGCCGGCACTCCTATGTGATTGTGATTGGAGGAGGTGCTGCCTTGGACATGGTTGGCTTTGCCGCAGCCACCGCTCACCGTGGGCTTCGATTGATCCGGTTCCCGACTACCAGTCTTAGTCAAGGCGATGCCGGAGTGGGCGTAAAAAACGGAATCAATTTTTTCGGAAAGAAAAACTGGGTGGGAACTTTTGCGGTTCCTGATGCAGTGGTCAATGATTTCTCGTTCCTACGTGGATTACCAAGTAATCACAAAAGAGCTGGGTTTATCGAAGCGGTGAAAGTGTCCCTGATTCGCGACCGCTCGTTTTTTGAACAAATCGAGGAGCGGGCGGATGAACTTGCTNGCTTTGAAATGGACGCCNTGGAACAGGTCATTCGTAAGAGTGCAGCCCTACATCTTGATCACATTGCGACCTCGGGTGATCCCTTCGAAAAAGGTTCAGCCCGTCCGCTTGATTTTGGTCACTGGGTAGCCCATAANCTTGAGCAATTATCTGACTTTCGGATNGGGCACGGAGACGCTGTTGCGATTGGACTTGCGGTTGATCTCCTCTATTCTTCAAGAATTGGTCTGGTTAAGGAAGCGACTGCATACCGTGCGATNGATCTGATCGAGCGGCTCGGGTTTTTAACATACAATTGNATCCTTCACCAAGTTGACAAGGAAGAACAGTCGAAGATTCTTCTTGGATTGGATGAATTTCGNGAACATCTCGGTGNAGAACTGACTATNACCCTGATACAGGGGATCGGAGAAGGCGTTGAAGTCCATGCGATGGATAAACANCATATTAAATCGGCTTTTGATGAATTGCGNGANCGNAATCTCGCAATTCCTGCAAAATAAAGTATGGTAAAACGGGACCATGCAAANGGTCCGCGTGTTGCGATCCTTAACCTTGTCGGCTTATCCAGTCGNCACNTAGGNNAGCATACCCCAAGACTGACGGAATTTGCCAGNCAATCTGGTCAACAAGAAGCAATAATCCGACCGGTGTTACCCGCTGTTACCTGTACAGCTCAGTCCTCCTACTTAACAGGAAAACTCCCATCTGAGCATGGCATAGTCGGGAACGGCTGGTATGACCGTACACTGAATGAACACCATTTTTGGAAACAATCCAATGCCCTGGTTCAAGGTGAAAAAATTTGGGAAACCTTACGCAAGCAAAATCCCGACTTTACCTGTGCTAATTTATTTTGGTGGTACAATATGTATTCCACAGTTGATTANTCAATTACCCCACGCCCGCTTTACCGTTCGGATGGNTTGAAGGCCTTTGATATCCACAGTGAACCTCTCTCCATTCGGGAAGATTGTAAAAAAGTATTGGGAGAATTTCCCTTCCCTGCTTTTTGGGGTCCGCGGGCAGGNTTGGATTCCTCCCGATGGATTGCTAANGCTGCTCTTTGGGTGGAGGAAAAATACCATCCTAATTTAAATCTTATTTATCTTCCCCATTTGGATTACGATTTACAGAGATACGGACCCAACGATCCTAGGTGCCANAAAGCANTTCAAGAAATTGACCANCTCGCTGGATCTCTCATCGATAATCTTGCCAAGAATGGAGTCAAATGTCTCGTTCTNTCGGAATANGGGATCACNGAAGTGGATCGGGTTATTTACCCGAATCTNGCATTTCGCCACCAAGGATGGTTGAATATTAAAAAGGAATTTGGGCTAGAAACTCTCGATTCGGGAGGAAGTCAGGCCTTCGCNTTGACCGATCACCAAGTGGCNCANATTTATTTACCTCAGGCCAANCCTGTTATGCTTAAAAAGGTGAGGGAATGCCTCGAATCCCTTGATGGCGTGGGCTCCGTTTTCGAAGGTGAGGAAAGAAAGCAATGCGGCTTAAATCATGAACGGGCAGGCGATTTAGTTGCTTTTGCAAAGGAAGATGCCTGGTTTTCCTATTATTTTTGGGAGGACGAGAAGCAGGCACCTGAATTTGCGAGATGTATAGATATCCATCGTAAACACGGGTACGACCCCGCGGAATTGTTTATCGATCCAAAAATCACATTTCCGGCNATGACTGCTGGACGAAAACTTTTGGCGAAGAAATTAGGATTCCGTATTCACATGGACCTGATTCCTTTGGANTCNGGTTTAGTCAAAGGAAGTCANGGTATNGTCCCTGCCGACCCNTTAGACTGGCCAGTAATTCTNGGTTCTTCGTCAACTGGAAAAGATTCTTTGGAACCTTCAGATGTGCACAAGCTTCTGCTCCAGGAATTTTTGGCGGTGTAGTCCCACTGATTTAATTCAATAATTAGCANGAATTTTTCTTGCTTTATCNTTTTTATGTCATTCTCAATGTTGATGCCTGTCATGACNATTCGCNCTTTTTAATCATGACTTTTATTCACCAAAGCAAAAAAAAGATGAGCCCGAAAAAAACTAGTTCNGACGACGAAGCATTAGCCAAAGAATTGGTATCCTCNTATGAAAAGATAAAGGAACANGTCCACCAAGTAATTGTTGGGCAGGAAAAAGTACTTGAGCAGTTGCTAATTGCAATGCTTGCCCGGGGACATTGTTTATTAGAAGGAGTTCCCGGACTGGCCAAAACCTTAATGATCCGATCTTTGGCCCAAGCTATAGATTTAAGTTTTCGAAGAATCCAATTTACTCCCGATCTTATGCCGGCTGACATCACCGGTACTGATATTATTCAGGAAGACAAAAAAACGGGTCACCGCGAACTGGTTTTTGAAAAAGGACCGATATTTAGTCAAATTATTCTCGCGGATGAGATCAACCGTACCCCACCCAAAACCCAAGCCTCTCTCTTGGAGGCAATGCAGGAGCATTCGGTGACAATTGGTGGAACGACCTACCACTTGGATGAGCCCTTTTTTGTACTCGCCACTCAAAACCCGATTGAACAGGAAGGAACCTATCCGTTACCGGAAGCCCAACGTGACCGATTTCTTTTTCAAGTAATAGTTGATTATCCTTCCCGGGACGAAGAAAGGCAAATCATCGAACAAACAACTTCCACATTTGAATCCAAACTGAAACCAGTGATCGACGGCCCGACACTACAGAAGTGCCAGGAAACAGTCCGAAAAGTTCCAGTCCCTGATCATGTATACGATTATGTTCTCGACCTCGTTCGAATGGCACGCCCGAAGGAAAAGGGTGCTGAAAACTGGGTCAAAGACTTGATCGAGTGGGGTCCCGGGCCACGGGCCTGCCAGCAATTAATTCTGGGTGCAAAAGTACGGGCCCTATTGAACGGAAGATTTGCGGCAAAAGTCGAAGATGTTAAAGCACTCGCACATCCGGTGCTCAGGCACCGAATTGTTCCAACATTCAATGCGGAAGCGGAGGGTATAACTGTCGAATCGATCATCGATCGGTGCATTCAGGCGGTTCCTGAAAAAGAAGAAGCCATCCTCTAAATTAACCAATCCGCATTTCGGATGGCCACTGTAACCGATTATCTTGATCCCAAGGATTTATCTCGCTTAGCCAATCATCAAGTTCTGGCAAAGCGCGTGGTGGAAGGATTTTGTTCGGGACTGCACCGCTCCCCCCACAAAGGATTCAGCGTCGAATTCAAACAACACCGTGCTTACACTCCGGGAGATGAAATACGCAGGCTCGATTGGAAAGTATTTGCCAAAACTGACCGTTTCTATGTTCGGGAATATGAAGAGGAAACCAATCTGCGGTGTCATCTTTTACTTGATGCAAGTGGCTCAATGGCGTACGGGCAAGAGGATGGCCTAAGTAAACTAGAGTACGGTTCCAGCCTCGGTGCCTGCATTGCCTACTTAGCTCTTCGTCAAACAGACAGTGTAGGTCTGACTACTTTTGATTCCAAAGTCCGCTCGATCGTGCCTCCACGTGGAGGTGCTTCACATACCCGTCAAATTATTGATCTTCTTGGTGAAACCAAAGCTGGGGAAGATACGGATCTGGGAAAAGTATTTCATGAGATCGCACCACAAATCAAAAAACGGGGCTTAGTGATTGTCATCTCAGATTGCTTTGGAGACATACCTTCGATTTTGAAAGGATTGGCTCATTTCAACCATGCCAAGCACGATGTGGCCATCTTTCAAATTTGGCACCCCGATGAACTTGATTTTCCATTCCGGTCATGGACCCGCTTTGATTGCCTCGAAAATGCAGGACTTAAACATACAGTTGACCCAGTGCATCTACGGGAAGCCTATTTAGAAAACCTGAAGGATTATCGGGAAGCCTTGGTAAAGGGTTGTCACAAGCATCGGGTACAACTCTTCCCCATGACTACCAACGAACCATATGCGGAGGGACTTGCCTCCTTCCTGGCTGCCCGGGGAAAAGCGGGTATGCCTATTCATCTGTGAGCTTCTTAAACGGAGTCCTTGTATTAGGTGCTTTTGCGGCTCTTGCCCCTTTGGCCATTCATCTTTTTAATCGAAGTCGGTTTAAAATTATCAAGTGGGGTGCGACCCATCTTTTAGAATCTGTGCTCCGCAAAAACCGCAGACAAATCCAACTTGAACAATGGATCATTTTAATCATCCGTTGTGCTATTCCCATCCTTCTTGCCCTTACCTTAGCCAGGATGGTGGTAATGAACTGGAATGCTTTTCTACTTTTCCTGGTTCTGCCCCTTGCCTCCCTGCTCTTTTTGATTTTTGTAGCATTTTCTAAAACAACCCGATGGCTTTGGGGTCTGCTAAGCCTCGGTTGCCTACTTGCCACTTTATTGAGTGCCTTTGGATTACTTCCAGAATGGGGAAAAGAAAAAAAGGTTTCCGCCCTTTCAGGAGATGTTCCATCGAGCACGGTCCTTCTCCTTGATGACAGTTTGTCAATGAATGCGGCCAATGGTTTCTCGAAAGCCCGTTCGTTTATTTCTGGCTTTCTCGAAAACAAACACAAACAGTCTGAAACCTCTATCATCCAACTTGGCGGAACCACCGCATCCCTCTTTGAAAAGCCCACATCCGATACAAGTGCCCTTGGTATCCGGGTCGAAAATTTAGAAGCCCAGGGGGATAAAGCATCTCTGCTCGCGGGGCTTGATCAGGCACTTTCAATTGTTTCGAAAGGAAAGAATTTGAAAAGGGAAATCATCCTGCTTTCTGATTTTAGGAAAACGGATTGGAAAGAATGGGATGGTGCCGCGATTGATGCCTTTCGTGAACGACTTGCATCCACACCGAACGGACCTGAATTGACCTGGGTGGATTTCGGGAAAGAGACCCAAAAAAATCTATCGGTTGAAAAAATTGTTGTTTCTTCCCAGACGGTCGGGATCGGGCACCCTCTCCGAATCAGAGCCACGCTAAAAAATCTAAGCGACGAGACTTATGACGGAAATCTGCAGGTNCGNTTATTGACTGACCGGAATGAATCCGTGTTGGATGAGGCCGCAGTATCTTTGGGACCGGATGCAACGACCCAGGTCTCTTTTACTCACCGTTTTGAATCTGNCGGCCCCAAGGTTGTGCACATAGAAGTAGTCGCCTCCGATGACCTGCCACAGGATAACCGCCGAAGTGTGGCCGTTAGCGTAATCGAACAGATTGGGGTTCTTTTAGTGGATGGAGACCCATCAGATGAATGGCTCCGTGGAGATACTGATTTCCTGAAACTGGCCCTCACCCCTTTTTTGGAAAATACCAGGCCCGGTGCCCCAAATCCGGTTGGATCCGTGGACATGAAGGATTTGATCGAAGCAACAACCGTTTCAATCGGTCAGTTTACCAAGAAAGAACTGCTTACTGATAAAAGTCTCGTTGTGCTTGCCAATGTGGAAACAATCGATCCTGCAATCAGACAGAGTTTAGAATTGTTCGTTGAAAACGGAGGAGGGGTATTCGTTTGCTCGGGAAACCGAATGAATCTCGACTGGTACAATAAACAGTGGGGAACTGGGGGAACCACCTTCCTNCCAATGCCAATCCTCGGTTTCAAAGGAAGTCTGCAAAATGAACTGAAATCTTCAAATGTGACCAATTCATTTTTTGAACACCCCGCCTTATCCATGTTCAATGACCCCCGAAATGGCAGCCTTTCTGAAGCACAAATTCTTAAATGGGCTCATCTTGATGAAACAAAGGCCCGTANTGATCCGAAAGTTACAGTGTTAGCTAGGTTGCAGAATGGAAACCCCCTTCTCGTGGAAAAGAAAGTTGGAAAGGGAGTAGTCATGTTTTGGGCGACCACCATAGACACCGACTGGACCAACCTGCCNGCACGTCCCAGTTATCTTCCCTTTGTGCAACAAGTTTCGACTTATCTTTCAGAAAAAGTGCTGCCACCTCGAACAGTAAGTGCCGGATTGCCTCTGACGCACTATCTAACTGATGNGGAGGCACAAGTGGAATATCANATGGAGATTCCCAATGGTTCAATCCGTAAACTTATACCCCGCAAAAGAAAGGATCGTTACCTTCTCGAGTTTATTGATACCCGATTACCGGGAACTTATCTGTTATCAGACCCAGAAAAAGCCATTGCCAAATATGTAGTGCTTCCATCCACTACTGAATCTATTCTGGACAAAGCAGACGATAAGCAAATAGAAGAAGCATCCGCAGGACTGGCCGAGAATATTAACCGTATTGATGGTCGGGACGGAAAAGGTTGGGATGCCTACCTCACCATGGACAGTCGTCGTAAATTTGGACGGGAAACATGGCAAATCCTTTTGGCTGTTGTGCTTGGCTTACTTCTGGTTGAAGTCATTCTACTTCGCAAGTTTGGGAGAGTTGCCCGACTATGACCGAGGCTGACCACATACAATTACTATGGTCTGGAGAATGGCTCCTTTGGCAAGCCCTGACTGCCGGGCTGAGTCTTGTCGTTCTTGTTTGGTGGATTTACCGAAGGGAAATTCGTAAAGGAACATCTGGGCATCTACGCTGGGTTCTTCCAGGATTAAGAAGTTTGGCTCTTCTCGGTCTTGCTCTCACACTGGCTGGNCCCGTTCTCCGTCTCCAAAAAGAAGAAGGTAACCGAGGAAGAATAACGGTATTTTTGGATTCTTCTCAAAGTATGGACCTCACGGACAAGGCACTCGGTCCAGGGAGAAAAATTCTTCTTGCCCGGGAACATGGTTTTCTACCCGAGGGATCAAACTTAGTTGATTTTCGTATACACCAAGCCAGCCGGGAATTAAAAGTTCTTGCCCAACTTTTAAGGGAGCAGGAGTCTTCTGGACTTACGAATCAGAACCCCAAGCAAATCCGCGAGATTATTTTCTCCGTAATCAAATCTCTGGAAGGCACCGTTTCGAAAATCAAGGAGCCTACCAAGGAGAATTTTTTATTGGAGGAAGTATGGTTTAATCTTAACGGAGATAATTGGAAAGATTTCACAGAGACAGAAAGATATAAAAATGGTCAACCCGATCAAAGCTTTTACCTGACCAAGTCTGAAACCAAGCGGAATACGGGTGAACTATTTGGTCGAAGAATTCGAGCTTTTCTCCAAGCACCCATGGATGGAGAATATAAATTCTGGGTTTATTCAGATGACACCTCCGTTCTACGCATTGCCCANCCGGGAACGGAAAACTTTAAAAAGATAGCGGAGGTAAATTCATACACTTCCCTCTCATGGGATGCAAGCATTGCAAGTGTTCCCATCTCTCTGAAAAAAGGCTTCGTCTACCCGATTGAGATGATTCATAAAGAAGGAACCGGTGATGATTTTTGTGCCTTTGGATGGACTTTACCTGACGGAACTTTAGAAAGACCCATTTCTGGCGAAAGATTTTCCGCTCCACTTGCAATCAACAAATCTTCAAGCACCCTCTCGATGAGGGATAGAGTGAGACAAAAATTTACCGATTTGCTAAACCCACGAGTCGCTAAAGAAAAGATTGATTATGAGAGACTCGCCACGGAAGCCTTGGAGATTTCCCTTCTTATGGAAGAAGACTTTTCGCAATATGCACAGTCATTACTTGATCAAAACATTGCCACCCTTAATGAAGCGGTTGCAAATCTGGAGCAATTTTCCCGAATCGAACGGGCAACCCGATTGCTCAACCATCCAACCAGTGGATTTTTGGAAGAATTTAAGGACACCCATATTTTGGAAATTCGAAACCTTTCCGAAAATGCAACAGATGTAATTTGGGATAATCTTTCGGAAGTTGATGATTTTAAACCCGACATAAGTCCCGAATCTCCCTACACCGATCTTTCCAAAGGTATTTTGGACACCCTACGGGTGGAAACTGAAAAAGAAGATCCTGCGGATTCAGAAAATATCCGTTCCGCTGCAGTACTGATAACGGACGGCGGACACAACTACGGTGGCTCTCCTTTACAAACGGCCAAACTTCTATCTGTTCGTAATTTACCCATTTACACAGTTGGCTTAGGCAACGATAAGCGCCCTCAAGACTTTGCTCTCCTTCAGGCAATTACCCCTGACTCAGTCTATCAGGAGGACAGGGTCCAAGGTATTCTAGCATTTAAAGATAATTTACTTCCAGGCACGCCATACAAAATCACCGTACATGATAGCCTGGNTCAATCCGTTTGGGAAAAGTCTTTGGTTGGGGTGGCAGGGGGGGTAGACCAATTGACTTTTGATTTTCCTACCAAAGAGATTGTGGAACGGCAGTTAGCTGAAGTTCCGGAATCGCAGAGAGAAGCACTTCGGACCGTCCCATTGGACTTTACGGTTTCGGTGGATCCGATTGAGGGCGAAGCAGAGGCCCAAAATAATCAAGTCACTTTTTCAATTGATGCCAATCTGCGAAAGAATCAGCTACTCATTCTGGACAGCCGTCCAAGATGGGAAACAAGATATCTCAACAACCTTTTTGACCGCGACGAACGATGGGAAGTTGTATGCGTTTGGGGAAAGCCCAAGGATTCCAAGCGGAGTCTCCCCCGTGGCGATGAACCAGGCGAATTNCCNACACAAAGAAAAAACCTCTTCGAATTCGACCTGATTATATATGGTGAGATTCCACCCGATGAATTCTCCCGAGAAGAACAAGGCTGGTTCTTTGATTTTGTGAGCCAGCGGGGCGGAGGAATCTTATTTATTGATGGCCCCCGGCAAAAACTTCGGACTTATGAAAATTTCGAAAAGCATCCAGTTTTTTCGCTCTTTCCTGTTGGGTGGATAGAAAAAGGTCCGGTTCGGCTTAGCCCTTCTGCCTATTTTCGAACTGAAGCCTCCAAGCGTCTTAGTGCACTGACCCTTGATCCTATCAAGGAAAGAAATGAAGAAGTTTGGAATCACCTCCCCTTGCCCGCATGGACATCTCCCGTCAATGCCCTCCCCGGTTCTGAGATTTTCCTCGAGGTTTCATTGCAGGGAAAAGATAGCAATGACTCGCAAGAATCTCGGATTCCGGTTCTTGCAGGAAAAAGAGTCGGTGCAGGAAAGTCCTTTTATTTGGGTTTTGATGAATCCTGGCGTTGGCGTTATGAAGTGGCAGATTTGTACCACCAGCGTTTTTGGAATCAACTCACATCAAGAGTCATGGAACAACCATTTGCTTTAAATCAGGAATATCTCTCCATGGATGTGGGAGGAACTGCTCACGCCCTCGGCAAGGGTATTCCCATTCGGGTACGGTTACGGGACAAGGAAGGAAAAGTGCCCGAACCCCCTTTCCCTGAAGTAGATGCCTTAATCTGGAAAGAAGATGTAGTGGTGGCCACCATTCCAATGCAGGCCAAGGAATCTTCCAACGGTCTTTTCTCGGGAGAAGCCTTTGGGTTGGAAGCAAGTTCCTATCAAATGTCAATCCGGGCACCCGCCCTGCTTGACGAAATGGAATTCTCCGAACAACGTCTCCCTTTCGAGGTAAAAGGTGGTCAGAATAAAGAAAGAAATTTCCTGATCTGTGATGAGAATCTGTTGAGGGAAATGGCTGAAACTTCGGGTGGAAACTTCCTCCGGGAAGAAAATTTTCATGAACTCAAAGAGGTACTCCGCCCAATCAGTTCGGGCAGAATCGTGATCACAGAGATCACTCTTTGGCAAACCTTTGGCTGGCTTGGTTTTATTGTTTCACTTCTTGCCATGGAAATGTTCCTGCGCAAAAGAGCCGGCATGTTGTAAAATACGAATCGAGATCTACAGATGAATCCAAAATTAGACCCTACTATTGCTCGCAAATTAAATGACTTTCGCGAACGCAGAAGAAACTTGATACTGCTAAGAGGGTTTTGCTCGGGTGTCCTCAGTTTTCTGGGGACATTTGTTATCATCGCACTGATCGACTACGTATCTCAGGCACGAATGAACAATGAGATGCGGAGTGGCTTGTCCATTGCCGGGTATATTTTTGTTGCAGGGGTCGTCTGGTACACCTGCCTGCGGCTACTTTTGCAGCTTCCAAGTTCCAAAAAACTTGCTCGTTTACTCGAACAGTCATCCCCTGATTTGCAGGAGGATTTGATTTCGGCTGTTGAGTTGGGACAGTCAAACCAAGGAACTCAGGATTCGGAAACATTTCGTAAACTGGTTCAACAACAGGCATCTTCTAAAGCGAGTAAAATCGACATTAAAACTATTCTCCCAATCGGCAGGCTCAAACATTGGCTATCGGGCACCGTTGCCATCATACTCTTGACTCTGGCCCTTCTCCAGATTCCCGAATTTGGAGGAGACTTNAAATTACTCTTACAAAGAGCCATCGTTCCCGGGGCCAACCTTCCTCCGGTTACAAACTTTGAAGTTCGCATTCTTGCTCCCGATGAAAATGTTACCCGGACTCCAAGTAATGAACCGCTCCGGTTCGTGGCCCTGGTTAAAGCCAAAAAAGAAAATGCTAAATTTGAGGAGATTTCCCTTGAAACCAAAGCTGTTAAGCAAAAGGAGCAAGTGTACCTTACAAAACGCGAAACGGGTAAGTTTTTCGTTGATTACAATGTTGGAAATGAAAAGTTCTTGTACCGTGTTTTAATTGACCAAGCCCCACAAACTGAATGGCGAAAGATGGAAGTAGGTAGCCGACCTTTCGTAAGAGAGTATCAGAAAAACTTTCAATACCCCGCTTACTCGGAACTTGAACCTGAGAAAGCAATTGAGAAACATGGCGATCTTGAAGCCTGGGAAGGAACCGAAATCGATTTATCCATGTACCTCAGTCAACCGGTTAAATCCGGTATGCTTGAATTTCAATGGGTAGAGCAACCTCAAGAAAAACGAATGTTAAACCCCTCGGAAGATGGCACCCTTCTCGTGACCAAAATACTCATGAAGAACCCGGGAACCTACCGGGTAAGAAATCTCATAGACCAGAAATGGGGGTGGGAGGGACGACCATCCTCTCTGTTTGAGATTTCGGTAAAGCCAGATCTGGCGCCCTCCATCCTATGGGTCGAGCCTGATCAAAGGGCCATGATGGTTGCCCCGAATGATCTCCTAAGTTTCACCGCATTGGCTAAGGACGATCTCGGTCTTGCCCGAATCGAATACCTTATCAAAAAGAATCGCCAAAAATGGGAAGCCTTCCCCATCCCCAACCTTCTTGATCCTCGTAGACAGCAAACTGCGGCCCTTTCCTTCAACCTCGATCTCCTTAAACACAAATTGAAAGCTGGCTCTCAAGCATTTCTCAAGTTGAAGGCCTATGATTTAAAGGGATCCATCGCGGAAACTGAAGTCATTCAGCTGACCATTATTTCAAGAGATTTTGATCTAAGCGGTATCCATTTGCTCCAAAAGAAGGCCAAAGTCATCGAAGACCTTGAAACCATTAAGAAAGAGGTCAACCAGATACAAAAGAACTTTCAGCAAACGATGCGGGAATTTCAACAATCGAAAATCACCAAGGATGTTCTACTCGAAAAAGCCAATCAGGCAGAAATTGAATTCTCAGTAACCGGTAATCAAACCTACAAAAATAGCCTAAAGGCACTTCTCTCCATGCCAAGAGGTTCTGATTCTTATGAACTCTCCATTCTTGCCCAAGCAGAGGGCCAAATTTTCAGGACACTCGGAACAGTCTGGCAAAATGTGTACGAGTCAATTGCAGCCGAATTGGAGATAAATCGCGTACGATCAAAAAGCAATAATCTAACTAGACACATTCTCAATAAAAGAGCAGTTTTGGCGGCTAACTTTAGAAATGTTTCTCAGGATTTGCTCAATCAACATGCAGAAATCATTGGAGTCTCCTACCTTAAATCCTTACACAAGAGACAAAAGGAACTGATCACTGATTCCAAGGAAAAGAAACCCTTTCCTTTTCTTTCAAGAAGACAGCAAGTGGCCCTAAACCAATGGGATCCAATTGAAAAAGCACTCTCTTTTTCGCGCGATTGGCAAAGATCATCAACCCTAAAGAAAATAAAATCCGACCAAGTAAAATTTCTTCAGGTTCTCAATGAAATGGAGGAAGATAAATCAAAACTGAGAAAACAAATGATAGACTGGGAAAAAACCATAGAAGGAATTTTGCGGCAGGTTCATCAAAAACTTGCATCCAAAACACGCGAATCCTTCCGACACAAGCCAGAGGAACTTTTCTGGAATCTGAACAAGAATTATTTACTATGGGATGAACTGTCGAAAAAATGGCAGAGTGCACTTCAAGCAAAGCCTGATATGTCCGAGATTGCCTTAAATGAATTGCTTGGTGAAATTAATACCCTGATTGCGGAAACGATGATGTGCTCAGAAGTTGAGCAAACACGAAAAGATCAAAATTCTCTCTTTGTGAAAGATGCCGGCCAAGTTGGAAGAGCTTTGATCAAACTTCAACAAGAAATCCGGCAATTTAGAGATCAAACACAAGATTCCCTAGCCAGCTTGTCCGACAAATCGGAAAAACTAAAGAGAGCCTTTCAAATACTTTTACTCCAACATCATCTGATAGGTTCCGCCAATCAAGTGATTTATTTTATGCGCCAAGAAAATGGGAATTCATCAAAATGGCAAGGTGCTGAATGTGCTAGGCAATGGGGCCGGGTCGAAGCCATATGGAAACCGTGCTTGGACATGATGAATCATCAGAGGGTTTCTAAGGAAGTAATTGAACTCATGAAAAAACTTTCCCATCAACAACACCGCAAAGACTTAATCAGAGAAATGCAATCTCGTACCAAATCAATTTCTCATAATCCCAAGTCGATGTTTGAAAGCTCAAACCGCGTTTTTCAGGATCTTCAAAAAATCATTTCACTTTTAAAAGATGAAGTGAAAAAAGCTCGTGCATTTGTTAATCAAATCGCTCCCTCCCTACCTGAATTAGCAAGGGAATTGGCCCGAGAAACTGAGGAACAACAACAAAAAGTCGAAAAAACACTTCAAGAGGATAGCGCATCCCTCGACCAGCAAAGAGAAGAATTGACTGAGCTAACACAACAACAGGAGGAAATCGGAAATTCTGTGGAAAATTTTGCCCAAGCACTCCGTCAAGAGGCTAACATACAAAACCTGCTTGACCAGGAAGGTCGAGAGATTGCTAGAGACTCCGATGATGCCGCCGCTCTGGTTGAAGAAAGAGAGCAAAAGATCGAGGAGAACTTACTGCGGGCCACGCAGGCAGACAGACCCGAAGATCTTGATAATGCCACGGAAGAGACTATTGAAGAGCAGGAAAAATTGGTGGATGAATTAAATTTAATCGCAGAGCACTTCGAAAAATTGAATGATCAACAACCCGTTACTGAAACAAGGGATCAGCTGAGACAGTTGGAAGAGCAACTGGAAATTGCGGAAGAAATTGATGAGCAGTATGAACAGGCTGAACGTCTTGCCGATCTTGCTCAACTTGCACCCGAGGAATTACTTGCAGAATTAGAAGAAGAACTCAAAGAGAATCAGGCCATGCAGCGCGAATTATCTGATCTTGCACAGGAAACTGTTGAAAAAGCTGAAGAACAACTCGAAAAAGCTTTGGACGAAGAAGAAAACCTGCTCGAAAAACTGGAAAAGGAAAATAAACAATTGCAAAAACAAAAGAAAGACATTGCGAAAGAGCTCGAGAAACTAGCCAAGGAATCTGAGCAGCTAGCAAGCCAGAAAATTGATCCTATTATAGAACAGGCAAAAAATGCCGAATCGGAATCAGTTGCTAAGGATATTGAAGAGATAAGTGAAGAACTAACTGAGAGTGCTGAAGAAACCCGTGAAGATATTAATGAGAATCCAACAACTCAGGATTTAAGAGACACAGCATCTGCCCTTGCTGATTCTCTCCAAAAAACTGGGGATGATCTGGAAGAAATAGCTGGAGATCTCAAGGAACAAAGCGAACTAAGCCCAGAAGCTGCGAAACAGGAAGCGGATAATGCCGATAATCTTGCTCGGGAAAACCAAAAGTTGGCAGAAGAATTACAGAAAAAGGCTGCAGATGATCAATTACAGGCACAACAAGCACAGCAGGAATCACTACGAAAGAAAATCGAAGAGAATCAAGCTAAAGATGAATTAGCTGACGCGAAAGCAGCCCTCGAACAGGCTGAAGATCTCGCAGATAATTCTCCCAACGATCCGACTCTGCAAGAAGATGCTTCAAATGCTGAAAATAACCTAGCCGAAAAAACCGATGACCTTCTAAACGCTCAGGAAAAAGCATCCAATGCGGAAAAAAAAGCAGAAGATTTACAGGATGACGCAAAACTTTCCCAAGCCGAAGCTGAGGCAGCTATCGAAGTTGCAGAGAATGCTATAAAGGCTGCGGAAGAAGCCGAAAAACTGGCCAATGCACTGTCGGATGAAAATTCTCAACCCGTATTGGAAGCAACCGAGAAAGGGATGGAGCTCGCTCAGGAAGCTTCCGAAAAGGCCAGAGCTCTTCAGGAAAAGGCAGAGGAATTGGCCGATGCACTTGAGCAACTTACTGAACAAGCAGAGGGAAACTCCGAGATATTAGCTGATGCCGAGAAAGTCCAGGAACAACTTGCGGAGGATATTTTTGATACATCTCAGGACTTGGCGCAAGCTGCAAGGCATGAAGAAAGGCTGGGGAATGATGAAGTCAGTGAGGCTCTGGAAGATTTGGCTGACTCGACAGAAAACACTGCCCTGAGTGAAATACCTGAAACCGAACAAGCGTTGGAGAATCAAGCTTTAGCCAATGAACTCGCAGAGTTGGCAGAAAGTGCAAAAGATTTGGCTTCTGACTTGGCTCAGTCCTCACCCCAAGGTGATGAGACGGCAGCCTCACTCTTGAATGAATTGGGAGAATCAACTGATGAATTGCTTGAAGAAAATCCATCTTTTAACGATCTGCAACAACAAGTTGAAGAATTCAGCGAACTAGCAAACGCGACAGAAAGTGATCTTTCCGAACTTGCAGATGAAATTTTAATAGAGGCGAAGGAA
>NHCX01000122.1 GCA_002168015.1 Verrucomicrobia bacterium TMED44 | reverse complement strand
GCCCCAGGGTCTGCAGACCCTGGCCATCCCCCAGATCCACCAGTAAACCAAGATAGAGCTGGTCGTGATCCAGAAACAATTGTTCATCAATCTCCTCCATTCCGGACCCGCCAAGTTGAACGATATAACGGCCTCCCCTGACCGTCACGGTAACCAAATCCTCCGCATGCTTTCCACTCTTCCACAGGGTTTTTCCCTCGCCGTCATGAATTTGAAAGAAAAACTTGATTTGGCCCTCCAGGTTGATCCCGTCCTTGGAAATTTTCCCCGCGAAAGGGATGGAAGATCCAAGCAGATTTACCACTAAAGTAATATGAAAAATAAAAATAATTGTATGAATTACTTTCATAGTGTTAGTTATTACGTATTTTGTGCTATTTTATATAAATAATAAATGTTAAAAGTAAACCTTATCCAATTTTATTTTAGCTACCATGCAAGCATATTTTAGTACTAAATAAGTATATTTACCCTAATTTTATCCTTTTAACACTAGGTATGTTTAATATTATGGCTGTAATGTAACAATTTTGTAATAAAAGGAGAAAAACCGGGCATAATCTATTTCCGATGAGAAATTTTTTCTTTTCTTAGTAAAGATCAGACGGCAGTCATTCCGCCTACCTTCAATGAGATTCAGGAGAAGACCTTACTGATTCGGATCGTAGAGTACCCGTTTTTCGTGGGTACTTAGAGTTCTGCCGGGCAAACCAAGCTGTCCATATGCATTGCTTCCAAAAACATAAACCTCACCATTGGTCGTCCAGTAAATGGAATGCTCTCTGCCTGCGGAAATGCCTGCCACTCCGGAATCGACAATTTTGGTCAGTTGCACACTTTCATTATCTGCCCCGGTTCCCACACGGCCCATTCTACTCTTACCTGCAACCCATAGTGAACCATCCGTTTTCAAGAACAGGCTATGCTCATGTCCTCCGGAAACTGCCTGCACCCCACTGGCAAATACCGTCTGAGGTGTTGCATAGTTATCAGTTCCAGCATTGTGCCCCATACGGTAGTGTGCATTATGCCCAATTGCCCAGAGAGATCCATCGGTTTTAAAAATAAATGTACCGTGATTGGAACATGCAATATCACTGACATTGGCGTCCACAATCTTTTCGGGGGTCAGTTTATCGGAAGTGTTAAGATCACCGAGACGATAATCAGAATTCTTTCCCATTCCCCAGACCGAACCATTGTTCTTTAAGAAAACGGTGTGCGATTCTCCAATTGCCACTTTGGTCACATTTTCATCCACGATTTTAACCGGGATCAGACGATCCGTCGTGGTTCCATCCCCCAATTGCCCGTAATTATTTTTACCAAATGTCCAAAGTGATCCATCAGTCAGCACCATTGCGGAAGGTTCTTTTCCTGTAGCAAAAGAAGTCACATTTCCATCCTGCACCATAATCGGATTTTCCCGAATAGTACTCGAGTTGTTGGCAAGTCGACCTTGGTACCCATTTCCAAAACCATGCAAAGAACCATTTATATCCCGAAATAAAACATGCCCATTTTGAGTTTCCACCGAAGAGACATTTCCATCCACCACTTTTACGGGAACGGAGGAATGACCGGCGGATCCATTCCCCAATTCTTCGTAATCTTCATACCCGACCGACCAAAGGGAGCCATTCAAGTCCACGAAGTAGGAACCGTTTGTATTAGTGGCCACATCCTTGACTTTCAAATTAGGCAATTTTTGCGGAGTCTGGTAAAGGATCGGTTCCCCCGTACCCAATTGCCCGTATCGATTTCGACCAAAAGTCAGGATTTTTCCATCCTCCATCAGAATCATCGAATAATCTGTTCCGGCAGCCACATCAATGGCCCCACTGGATACAATTTGTACGGGATCGGAATAGGATGAACCACCCGATTGTCCAAGTTGGCCATGGTAATTATGTCCACGGCCCCATACCGATCCATCATTCAGTAGGTAAATCAAAAACCAGTGCCCAACCGAAGCTTTGGTTACTCCACTCTCAACAATTTTGACCGGGGAAAGGTAACTAACTGTTCCAGCCTTTTTTAGCATTTTATGGTGATTTCTTCCCGTTCCCCAAAGGGAACCGTCCAACTTCACATAAAGGGTGGTATCCCAATAGGGGGAAACATCCACCACTCCGGATGTTTCAATCTGGACCGGGGTAGGAGAATCAACTTGGGTACCATTTCCCAATTGTCCCAAGTTATTGTGACCAAATGTCCAGAGGGAACCATCCTCCTTAATCACCGCGGCGTATTGTCCCTCACTAAAAACCTTCTTCACTCCCGAATCGATCACCCTGACCAGGTAGGAACGATTCTGCGTTGTTCCGTCCCCAAGTCGACCATTTGAATTTAACCCGCCAGACCAGAGGGATCCATCGGGTCGGACCACATAGACCGTGCTCGCACCGGCAGCAAAATCCTTGACCGGCCCATCGGTTATCTTGACTGGGTTTTTGACAGTTCCTCCGATTACAGATAAATTCCCCACTCCCCAAAGCGAACCATCTTTTTTCAAGATCAGAGAATGTTGCGTACTGGTTGCAATTCCGGCAACTTGCTCATTACTAATCCGGGTAGGTATCGAGGTTGCAGTTGAAACTGAACCAATTTCTCCGTAATCGTTTCGCCCCACCCCATAGGGAAATCCCATCGCGTCCAAATACAGCGCGTGATGATCCCCGACAACCATCTGCACGGCAGTCGCACCAAACACATTTAATGCAATTTGTTTGGAAAAGCTTCCAAAATCATTGGCAACCAAAACCTCATAATTTCCGGAGTCGGTGGTGGCATTGAGGTCGGTGATAATTAAATCTTTACTGGTTGCTCCGGGCATCGAATTACCATTTTTCTTCCACTGGTAACGCAGATTTTGCCCACTGGCAGTTGGGGCGGACAGGGTAACGCTTTTACCCTCCATCTTATCTAAATCATTGACACTGCCTGTTGCCTTGGGCCCTAGCAGAGGTGAGAGATAAGCCTTGAGAGCGGGGTCGAGACGGGAAGCGGAGACCGGGGCATCCAATTGATTCTGAATATTTTGCCCAAGCATGCTCTTCTTAATGGTTCGGTTCAAATCAGCCAATACATCAGCACCCAGCATCTGTTTATTAATGGCACCGGCAACTACTCCATCCGCCACTTTAGCCCGTTCTGCCAAATCCGCAGACAAAGCATGGGGGACGGAAGTAATGGGTTGATCCGGGGCCAGGTGACGGAGACCCTTGCCATCATTGAGATCCACATAAACCGAAAGAAATAAATTTTCATACTGTAAAAACAACTCCGGGGATATCGGGTCCATCCCCTGCCCGCCAAGCAAAACCGAATATCGCCCCTGCTTTACCGGAACGGAGATGGTGGATAAGGCATCCTTACCGTTGCGCCAGACCGCTTTTCCATCTTCCGTATAAATAGTAAATTGAAAATTTGCCTGCCCCTCAAAATTGATACCATCCAAGGATATCTTCCCGGTATAGGGGATAGAATTGGCATGAAGAATGGAGGTAACCATTCCAAGCCAAAAGAGAACCAATGGGAATATATTTTTCACTACACTTTGCCTTAGAAATATTGATTATTTCACAATTTAATCAAAATCAAACATTTTTTATGTAATTTCATACTTTAATGGCTTGCGAGAATTCATCGAAGAAATTTTGATTGCCTGATGAAAAATACCTTCCTCGGAACCACCGTTGTTTCCTTTTTGTTTGCCTGCTTTACGCATGCCCAGACCCCAAAGCCCAAGCGCGTCAACCCGATGACTCCGATCGAGGAGATCAAGGGACTGCCCCATGTCCTGATCATTGGAGATTCGATCAGTATCGGCTACACCCTCCCCACCCGTGCCTTACTCCAAGGCAAAGTAAACTTGCACCGTATTCCCACCAATGGAGGGCCCACCACCAAAGGCTTGATGGAAATAGATAAGTGGCTGGGTAAACGAAAATGGGACCTGATTCATTTTAACTGGGGACTCCATGACCTGAAATATATGGGAAAGGACGGGACCAACCTCGTACCCAAAGAAAAGGGTGGCGTCGTGCAGGTTCCCCTTGCCGATTATGAGAAGAATTTAGAAAAACTGGTAGGCCGAATGAAAAAGGCGGCCAGGCAATTGGTTTGGCGGAACACCACCCCCATTCCCCTCGGATCCCAAGCACGATATGTGGGAGATGCAGTGAAATACAATCAGGCAGCGGCGAGAGTGATGAAGAAACATAAGATTCCCACTTTAGACCTTTTTTCACCAAGTAAACAAAATATGAAGGACTGGATGCGGGTGGCGAATGTTCATTACCATCCAGATGGCTCGCAAGCACTCGCGGAACTGGTGGCAAAGGATACCCTAAAACGGTTGAAAATAAAATAAATTCACCACCATACTAGGTGGTGGAACCTCAACCTGGCTGTATTACATCGCGAGATACTTTTTGACTTTTTCCTCCAGATCGGTGCGTGCATTCTGATCAACCAGGTTGCCTTCTTTATCGACCAACCACATCGCAGGAATGCTACTGATTCCATGTTCCTGTGCCAGGCTGGTCTTCCACCCTTTGCCATCGAAGAACTGAGGCCATGGCATAGCATGCTTGGCCAGAAAATCTTCAAGTTTCTTTTGATCGCTATCCATGGAGATGCCAATGATCTCAAAACCTTTGGCATGTAAGGCCTCGTAAGTCTTTTTGACACTGGGTATCTCCTTTACACATGGTCCACACCAGGTGGCCCAGAAATCAATCAGGACGACTTTTCCTTTCATTTTAGCCAAATCAACCTTGCTCCCATCAAGAGCAGTGAACTTCATTTCCACAGGTTTTCCAAGAGCTTCGCGTTTTTTGAGCTCCCCTTTGGCTTGAGACACCACCCGGGCAATTTTTGGATCCGTGTCATCGAGGGTAGCTAACCGTTTGAGAATTTTAAGGCTTTTTTCCTGATCGGATGTCATGCGGGCCACTGCGTTGAGCATCGCATAGGGCATGAATTCCTCGGGATAATCCCTCGCGAGCAGATTCCCCACCCGTTCAAGTTCTTTCAACCCTTCGACCTTGTCTTTCTTCAGAGCAGTCCGAACTTCGGCGTCCATTTTCTTGAAAACTTCCTCAAAGGGAGGTTTCTCCTCATTGGCGTAAGTGAATGCGGGGGACAGGAAAAAGGCGGCCAGCACGATCGTGCCAAGCAAAAGAGGAAGATAGATTTTCATATCCGTCAAGCTTGTGGGCAACCCAACCTGAGTACGAGCGAAAACTTTGTACTCGAGTAAAAAATTATCGCCCAGGCCTGATTTCTCAGTCCAACCTATGGACAGAGATGCAAAGAATTAGGCACGCAAGCCGGCTAAAGCGGCCTGTTTGACCACATTCTCCACGGAAATTCCAAGTTCATGAAGTACGGTATTACCTGGAGCGGAAAGACCAAAACGGTCAATGCCTACGATCACGCCATCCAGTCCGACATATTTACGCCAAAGATCGGAAACTCCGGCTTCCACGGCCATGCGGTGACGAAACCCTTTGGGTAGGACAGAATTACGGTAGTCTGAATCCTGACGATCAAAGCGTTCCATGCAGGGCATGGAGACCACCCGTACAGAACTGCCCAGTTGCGTGGCTGCTTCCAGGGCTACAGATACTTCACTTCCCGATGCCAGGATGATCAGTTCAAGTTCCTCCGTTTCCTTACGGACAATATAGCCGCCCTTAAGTACACCATGCCGGCGCTCTGAGACCGAAATTTCATTGAGATTGGGTACGCCCTGGCGGGTAAGAATAAGTCCGGTAGGTCCATTAACCCTTTGCAAAGCGGCCACAAATGCCCCAGCCGTTTCTTCCGGATCCGCAGGACGTATAATATCCAGATTGGGAATGACCCGTAATCCACTGACGGTTTCGACCGGCTGGTGGGTGGGTCCGTCTTCCCCGACAGCCACGGAATCATGCGTCCAGATATGAAAGATCGGCAGATTGGTAAGTGCAGACAACCGCACCGATGGACGCATGTAATCAGCAAACACTGCAAATGTTGCTCCGGATGGGCGGAAAATTCCATAATAGCCAATTCCGTTAACGATGGCACCCATGGCATGCTCGCGGATACCAAAAAGCATATTTCGGCCGGCATGATTATCAGCGGTAAAATCACCCACATCTTTAATGTAGTTTTTGGTGGAGCCATGCAGGTCTGCCGAGCCACTGATTAATGTGGGCATCGCCTTGGCCAGATCGTTAATGACCTGGCTGCCAGCCGCACGAGTGGCTACTTTAGCGTCTTCTGCAAATACCTGAACCTGGTCCATCAGATCGGCTGGGACTTCCCGATTAAGGCCAGAAGCTAATAAAGATGCTTTTTCAGGATTGGCTGCTTGCCAGCCGGAAAAAGTAGCATCCCATTGCTGACGGCTTTGTATTTGTTCTGCCTTGTGCTGCTCAAAGAAGGAGCGTACTTCATCGGAAACATAAAAAGTTTCTTCCGGTAGCCCAAGACCCTGGCGGGCTGATTCCGCAAATTTTGCCCCGCCCTCACCATGACCACCGGCAGTTCCAGCGACTTCCGGAATTCCCTTGGCGATGGTTGTCTTGACTTCGATAAAGGTGGGTTTTTCCGTTTGGGCACGGGCTTGTGCGAGAGCATCCGCAATGGCCTGCATGTCATGCCCATCCTCGATCAGGATGCAGTTGAACCCATAGGCGGCAAAACGATCGATCACGCTTTCGCTTTGGGAAGCGTCTGCCATTGCGTCCAGGGTTACATCATTGGAGTCGTAAATAAGGGTCAAATTATCGAGAGCCAAATGACCAGCGAGAGAAGCTGCCTCCGCGGCTACGCCTTCCTGCAGGCAACCATCCCCGGCTAGGGCGATAACCTGGTGGTTAAAGATTTCATGGTCAGGGGTGTTAAAGTGGGCGGCAGCCATCTTCCCGGCAACGGCCATGCCCACGGCATTTCCCACACCTTGTCCAAGGGGACCGGTGGTACACTCAACCCCGGGGGTTTCCATAAATTCAGGATGTCCGGGGGTCTTGCTATGTAATTGCCGGAAATTTTTAACTTCCTCCAAAGAAAGATCAAACCCAGCCAGGTGTAACCAGCCATAAAGAAACATGCTTCCGTGACCGGCCGATAAAATAAAGCGGTCGCGGTTTATCCAATGGGCATCGGACGGATCCACTTGAAGGTCCTGGCCAAAAAGGACGGCTCCAACTTCGGCAGCACCGAGGGGTAATCCCAAGTGTCCGGAAGAGCAGGCGTGAATGGCATCGATGGCCAATCCACGGGCTTGATCGGCAGCATTTTGAAGAATTTCCTGATTTTGCATGATGTGTGTAAAAATGGGAGTTTTAATTATGAAAGAAATATTCCTTAACAAAGGAAAAGGCCTTTTGGCGAGAATTACTTGTTCGTCCTTGAAAAGGAGAGGGATTGAAGATGATTTTTTTGGAGTCTATTCCTGATAAATCACATCATTGGAACTTAATTCCACCAAATTCTCACCTGGACCAACATCGACTTCTTTTGACCAAATGGTCACAACATTGGACTGCACATCCTTGTCGATACCGATGAGGAAATATTTCTCATCAGGTTGCACGCCACGCAAGGCAGCTTGCCCGTATGGGTCTGTACGGGCTTTGCTTACTTTTGCTTCCAAAAGGATTGATTTGACACCGAGAGCAACCTCGGGGGCTTCGGATGCATTCTTTTCGGCTTTGGCCCAGATCTTGGCCACTGTTTTCAGTTCTCCTGCCACGGCCGGTCCAGCATCCAGGCTATGTAAAATCTCCTGCAGGTTTCGGGTGGTCAGATAAAACTCTGAGGCCTGAGCTGGTTCAGTCTGACCGTTGTGAGTTGGCTTGTGCGCCCGTAATTTCACGGTTGAAGAAAAATCTCCCTCCGGCAACTTAAGTGCGGGGGCTTCCGGTAAATCAAAACCCGGATGCGAAGGAGGTGGAGGTAAAACATTCTGATTTGTCAATTCTGGTCTTTTTCTTGCAGAAGAATTTGCTTTGAATATTCGACTAAGGAGGGAGGATGTGGCCTCATTTTTAAATTCAGCAAATGTTTTTGAGGATTGAGCATCTTTTGCATCCTTGGAATTGTGGTTACCGGATTTTAGAAAATGGTGCAATTCCGCATCGGTCGGCAAAGGTCTGGCAGAAGATGACTGAATAAATTGTTGGACTGGATCCTCGCTTGGAAGATTACTATTCCTCACTCCAGACATCCCTTTACTTCTAGCTATCGGAACGAGTCGTCTGCTCTGTTTTTTATGTCCCTTAGCAAAATTGTTCTTCACCGGTAACTTACTTAATTCTTCCAAAGTCTGAAAAGAAGAGCTGGCATGGTCAATTAACTTGTACACTGAAATCTCCTCGGGATAGAGTAAGGGAAAAGGAAGGGACTTACCGTGTAGATAAAGCGGAAAAGAGTCCAAATGCTCCAATCTTAGGGGTTGTTCCAAATTAGAAAGCCTATTGGGTTGCTCATTTATCGTGCCCGCCGAAAGATAGCCTACGCTTAAAAGCAAAGGTACAAAGTATGGAAGAAATCTAATAGGGCCTCGTTCCATTGATTATTTAATTAGGTGGAATTATGTTGGAATTGCAAAGCTTTTCTGCTTGAAGAAATAGCGTTATAAGATTTTTTAATATTTCTTGAACAATCCCGCCTTTCGGTATCGCATCCAAAGATTGATTCGAACCAAACCCTAAACCTCTAATTAAAACCTATGACTGAAGATTCACACTCGGACATCATGATCGAAACTGATGGTCTCAGTAAATACTACGGTGATTTCATCGCCGTTGAAGATCTAAGCTTCTCAATTAAACGCGGAGAGGTCGTTGCGTTCCTCGGACCCAATGGAGCCGGAAAAAGTACGACCATGAAAATGCTAACGGGATACTTGGCCCCTTCTGCTGGGACGGCTAAGGTCTGCGGTATGGAAGTTGCAGAAAACCGTGATGAGGTGGCCAACCGGATTGGATATCTTCCGGAAAACGGACCACTGTATGAGGAAATGACCCCCCTCTCCCTCCTCAATTTCTTTGGGGATGCCAGGAGCATCCCTTCGGATAAGAAAGAACATAGAATCCAGATGGTTATCGATCAGTGTGCTTTGAAAACCGTACTCAACAAACCCATCGGAAAATTATCCCGCGGATTTAGACAACGGGTTGGAATGGCCAATGTGCTTTTGCATGAACCGGATGTTCTGATCATGGATGAACCAACTGCCGGTTTGGACCCAAATCAGGTACTAGAAGTGAGAAAAACTATCAAAGGCTTAGGTAAAACAATTCTTCTCTCCACGCACATTCTCCAGGAGGTTCCGGAAATGGCTGATCGTATCCTTTTAATCAACCACGGACGTTTGATTTTCGAAGGCACCCCTGAAGAATTGAAGGACGAACCATCCCTCGACAGTTGGTTCAATAGCAAGACGATGACAGCCGCCTAAATCGGCACTCACCCATTACAATTAAATTATCATTTTCGGATTCATGAATAAGAATGCCATCATTGCCGTTTTCAAACGAAACCTCGCCTCCTACTTCGGAAGCCCAAGCGGATATGTTTTTATCTGTGCCTTTCTGCTAGCCAGCGGATTGGCTGCCTTTTGGCCTCAGGAATTTTTCGATTCCAATCTCGCCAATCTCGATCAACTCAACAAATTTCTACCTCACATCCTGCTCGGTTTCATTCCAGCCATTACCATGAGCGTGTGGGCCGACGAACGCAGGCAAGGAACCGATGAATTATTACTCACTTTACCAGGAAGCGACTTTGATGTCGTACTGGGTAAATATTTGGGAGCCGTTGCGATCTTTTCTGCTTCCATCGTGATCTCTCTACTTGCCAACTACTATGTACTCAGTCAATTAGGCAGCCCGGATTTTGGCCTGCTTTTTTCGACTTATACAGGATATTGGTTTGTAGGACTCAGCATGCTGGCGATCGGCATGGTTGCTTCTTTTTTAACCGCCAATCTAACCGTGGCATTTGTGCTAGGCGTGGCATTTAACGCACCCCTTGCTTTGTTGCCCGACTCAGAATGGGGGATTTCGTTCAACTTTCTAGACTTCAGCCGTGGTATAATCAGTTTATCAGGGGCCGGATTTTTCCTTGGGCTGGCAATCGCCATGCTCTATCTCTGCTCAATTCTGATTGGAAGAAGACATTGGTCGGGAAGTAGCAAAGGGAATGCAAAAATTAGACATTATTTTATCCGTGTAGTATCTGCATTGATTATCGCCCTTGGTCTTACCCAATTTTTCCGTCATAATGATGCCATCAGGATTGATTCCACAGAGGAACAATTAAGCAGCCTGTCCACCGGATCACTCAATGTTCTAAATAATTTAAATTCACAGGTTGAAATTGATGCATTCATTTCACCTGCGGATGCAATGCCCGAGCAATATGTGCAAACCCGGATCAACCTGCTCACGGCCCTGAAGGAAATTGACCGGGAAAGTAAAAATGTACTGGTTAAAGTACATGAAATAACTCCCGAAGATAACGCTTCCGTCACGGCTGAAAAATACGGGGTCAATAATCAGAATGGAATTACACCTCCTTTGTTTGTCCAGGAGGACGGACGATTTATACCTTGGCAAAAAGATTTGTACCTTGGCCTTGTGTTTAAAGGAAACGGTTCCCAGCAAACCATCCCCTTTGTTTACAAGGGCTTGCCTGTTGAATACGAAATTATGCGCACTTTAAGTGCCGTAAGCGGGCCGGTCTCGAAGAAAAAGCTGGGGGTTTTTGCAAGCGATGCCCCACTGCTTGGTACTGGTGGTATGGGCATCATGGGCTTTAACATGGGAGGAGGCTCACCTGCCTGGGAAGTGATCAACGAACTTCGTAAACAATATGATGTGCAGGAAGTTACCGGTGGAGAAATAAACAAAAGCGATTACGATGCTTTGCTTGTGGTACAACCCAACAACTTGGATAATGCAAAGCTGGACGAATTGATAGCTGCAATTAAATCAGGTATCCCAACTGCTATCTTCGAAGATCCCCTTCCCTTAATTCAAGGCGGACTTACCGGTACCTACGAGCCCCGCAGAAACAATCAAGGAGGCGGCGGACCTGGACAACCACCTCCACCTGCGCCGGAAAAAGGAGACCTCAACAAACTTTGGGACTTACTTGGCGTTCATTTCAATGTGAACCCCAAGGAAAGATTGTCCGCTATCATCACGGAACTAAACTCCCTGCAATTAAATGCGAGCAAAAGCCTTGCACCTGCCAGAGGACAGTTTCCAGAAGTAGGTAAATTCTTTTCAAAGCTCGATGATCTTGTTAAGAAAGCTTCCGAATATAATGCCCGACTTTCAGCAAACTCTCCCTTGACAAGCAGTGACTGGGACAGCTTGAAATTGGATGAATTAAGAAAGACGGTACAGGATCTGGACTATAACCACCCCATCCGTAATTTTATTGAGCAAAGGCTGCTTGCCAATGTGGATACCAAATTAAACGGAATGGGGAAACGAGTGGTTCGCGATCCATATAATCCATTCCCAAAAATTCCCAGATCCGAAAATTTTCCTGATGAATTTGTTTATGTAGGTGGTCTGAATAATTCTTTTGGTGATGGCCCAGAGACATCCTCCCTGCAGTACTGTCTGTTCACTTGTCCTGGAGCCATTTATCCAAGCGGAAAATCCTCCCTAACCTTCAAGCCTCTTCTTTCCACAAGGGGTGGAAACGATGCCGGAACCACTTCGGTTGATAACTTTTGGACTGGTGGTGTTTTTGGATCTCCTCGGCGCTTCAATCCGGACCGAACAGAGTACCCGGGGAATGGTAGCCCAGAAGTTATTGGAGCGTCCATCACTGGTTCCGTTCAGGATGGGAACCAGACTAATCAAATGAATGTTATTCTGGTTGCCGACTCCGATGTTCTTGCGGATCCTTTTTTCAACATTCGGAGTCGGGGTCCCGACTCTGATTTCCCCCTCGATGTGGATAATGTTACGCTTTGCCTGAACCTGATTGATAGCCTAAGTGGAGAGAACAGTCTCTTGGAAATTCGTAACCGCAGAAGACTCCATCGTACACTTGAAGAGTTTGAAAAAAGTATTGAAGCCGCCAGAGAAGTGGCCACACGCACTATCAAAGAGGCAGAACAATCCATCCAGCAAGTTTTACAAGATGAAAACCGTAAGTTAAATGAAGCTATTGCCGAAATACAAGGTAACCAAGGTTCAATGACTCAGGGACAATTTATGCAAGTTCTTCAAACAGAAGCTGGAAAACTACAAAAGAACTTAGCCAAAAAAGAAAGGGAACTTCGAAAAGAAAGCAGTGCGAAAATCAAAGACGCGGAAAGGAGACGGGATCGTGAAATTAAAGCAAAACAGGAAAGCATACAAAGACTTTCAGTTTTTCTTCCGCCTCTTCCTTTGCTTATTATCGCTCTGATCGTATTTTACAGGAAGAAGAAAGCCGAAATCCAAGGCGCTTACTCCTCAAGGGTACGATCCTGAACCTTTAAAATTTCAGTCTTTTATAACCTTTTGATTTGTTACTCATGAAAGAAAACAGCAAAACCCTATTATTTATTCTAGCAGCGATAGCCTGTGTAGCTTTGGCTTATTACACAGCACCTGACGCCCGTGATCCAAACGCCAAAGGAAGCAAGATGGGACAAGCCTTGTTAGAAAGCTTTGATCCGCGTGCTGCCACGGGCATTGAGATCGTGGAAATTGATGAAGAGAACATTGTATCAAAATCAATTGAAGTGTCCCAAACGGAGCAAGGTTGGTTAATTCGCCGCCCAGGAAAAGCTGATTACCCGGCCAATGCGGATAACCAAGTCAAAAATGTTTCTTCCATTCTTTTTGACCTTCGCATTATCGATCAGGCGGCTGAAGGAGCTGGTGAACATGCAAACCTAGGCGTGCTCGATCCTTCCAAAGCAGATCCTAGCGAGTCAGGTGTTGGGAAAATGATTGCGCTCAAAAACAGTTCAGGTTCCAACTTGGCTCAATTGATCATTGGCAATGAAGTCGAGGGATTAAGTAATACACATTTTGTCCGCAAACCGGATGAGAATGAGGTTTATCGGGTGGAGCTCCAAAATGCAGGTGATGTTACTTCCAAATTTATCGACTGGGTTGAAAAAGATTTCCTGGACCTCGATAAATGGAATATCAAACAAGTCACTTTTGATAATTATGAAATTAAGGATGGTCAAATTGCGCCTTCCACCAAACAGGTTTTAGATTACGACAACTCTGAATGGAAAATATCAGGATCTTCTCTCGCCGAAAATGAGGAACTGGATAAAGACAAGCTTGATGCCATGAAGGACGCCTTTGATGATCTGGAAATTATAGATGTCGAAAAAAAGCCTGATATTCTTTCTTCGAGCCTGCGCAAAGGGAGCGAATTTGTTGATGCAAATAACATTCAGGAGCTACAAAATACTGCAAATTCCTTAATTCAAAAAGGGTTTCGTCCCGTAAATGAATTAGGACCAGACGGGAAGCCCCTAGCCTACCCCAATGGAAAACCAAAATTAAAAGTTGTTTCCCAAAAAGGGGAAGTTCTCGTAGGAATGAAAGATGGTGTGGAATATGTCCTGCGTTTTGGAGAAACTTATCGTGGTCCCGAAGAGGACGAAAATTCAACTGGCGAGAGCCGATACATCTATGCCTATGCCCGAGTGAATCAAAATCTTCTGGAACAACCTGTTTTTGATCCTGTGCCCTCCCCACTTTCATCCCCCCCTGCAGAAAATAACAGTACTCAGGTTCCACTCACTCCTGATGCTAACGGATCGAAAGGAGATACGGGAGAACAAGGTAAAGATGGAAACCCATCCATTCCCTCTGTCACTCCACCTGGTCCTCCCCCCAATTTTACACCTCCTTCTCCCCCACCAAGCCTGACTCCGCCACCACCACCATCTCCAGAGAGTAATGCCGGTGGAGATGCGAATGCATCCGCACCGAAAGATAACGGTTTTGCAAAGCAAAAAGCAGATCGTGAAGCTGAAATCGCACGAGTCCAGGCTTCCAACGCCCAAAAGCAAAGAGAATTTCAGGAAAAGATCAGCAAGGCTCAATCCCGTGCCAATGAACTCAATGAAAATCTGGCCGGTTGGTATTATGTAATTTCAAATGAAGTTTACCAAAAGATCCGTCTAGACAGATCTGATTTTGTAAAAGCCAAAGAAAAGGAGGAGGAGGAAAGCCCGGAAGAGGTCCAGGCTTCCCACATTCTTATTTCCTATCAGGGAGCCGACCGGGCAGATGCAGATATCACAAGAACTAAGGAGGAAGCCCAAGCGGAAGCGGAACGTATTCGTAAGTTGATCGTCGATGACGGCAAGGATTTTGCCGAAATGGCCAAAGAGCATTCCGATGGGCCCAGTAGCACGAAAGGGGGAGATCTTGGTAAATTTAAATTTGAGGTTATGGCCAAGCCTTTTTCCGAGGCTGCATTTACCCTTGGAATCAATGAGATTTCCGATGTGGTAGAGACCGGATTTGGATTCCATGTTATTCAACGAACCGAATAAAACATTCTCACTCCATTTTAAAAGCCTCCCTTTCCGTGAAAGGGAGGCTTTTTTCTTTCATGCAGGAAAAATTTCGATAGGTTGAGTATTAATGGCTCTATCCTTCTTCAAGCAGGCGAAATCTCCTATTCATCAACGAATCCAATCCGATGATGCATCCCGCCTACGCTTAAAATATGATACCTACTACCATATTTTTGAAAAACAGGAAGGTACCCGCGTATGGAAAGATGGAAAAGAATTCATCATGCTTTCGAGCAATGATTATCTTGGTCTTACCCACCATCCAAAAATTAAGGAAGCAGGCAAACAGGCAATTGAGAAATGGGGAGCCAGCACTACCGGTGCTCGCCTCGCCAATGGAGGCAGAATCTTTCACCGTGAATTGGAAGAGGAATTGGCTGACTTCGTTGGGAAAGAAGCATGCCATGTTTTTTCGGCCGGCTATCTTGCGTGCGCTTCAGCTGTAACCGGTTTTGCGGATCGTAAAGATGTCTTATTTGCAGATAAAAACCTGCACTCTTCCCTATGGAGTGGAATCAAGTTAAGCGGTGCCCGTTGTGAGAGATTTTCTCATAATAGCCCTCAACATCTTCGTGAACTTTTGGAATATGAGGATGCCAAGACCCCGAAAATTTTTGTCTTGGAAGGTGTATATTCCATGGAAGGGCATATTGCCAAGCTTCCAGAATTTATTGAATTAGCCGAGGAGTTTAATGCCTTTGTGGTTCTCGATGATGCCCATGGATTCGGAGTCTTGGGGAACGAAGGTCGAGGTGTTTGTGACCACTTTGATCTGACCGACAAGACAGATGTCATTTGCTCCAGTTTCTCAAAGTCTTTGGCTGGAGCTGGAGGCTTTGTAGCATCAAGTAAGGAGGGCATTGACTACATGCGTAGTCATTCTAAGCAAACCATTTTTTCGGCGGCCCTCTCCCCTTCTGCCTGTGCCTGTGCTCAGGCAGCTCTTCGGGTTCTGCAAGAGGAGAGTGAACATAGGGAAAAATTATTTAAAAACCTTGAGCGTTACAGGTCGATTCTTCTGGAATTGGATTTGGATATATGGGAAAGCGAAACTCCAGCCATTCCTATTGTACTAGGCGAGAAAGAAAAAGTGTACTACTTTTGGAAGGCTCTTCTTGAAAAGGGAATCTACACCATTATTTCAATCGCTCCAGGTGTACCTCCGGGTAAAGATCTTATTCGTACGGCAATCTCCGCAGCTCATACGGAAGAGGACCTCGACAGGATCGAGGAAGCCATGCACCACGCCAAGTCAAAAATTTAAATTCTATAACCGTTTCAGTCGGAAATAAATTAAGACCGCTTCTATCCATTTCCACAGATTGGTTGAAAACGGTCGAATCAAGCCTCTGTAAATATAATTTTCAGCATGTAAGATTTGATCATCAATTGCCTCTTTCAATCTTATCTGGCTCTTCCATCGTTTCAGGAGAAGTTCAGAATTTTGATCATTAAAGGTCTTTCTCCCTTCAGATGCCCCTTTNACNTGCAGCACTACACTGTCATGGACAATATAATTACTTAATCCTTCACGATTAAATCGCAGACATAGGTCGACATCCTCGCATCCATTTATATAAATCTCGTCAAAGCAGCCTGAGGTATGAAATGCTTTTTTTTCAACAAGACAACAGGCGGCTGTCACCGCACTCCACTTTTTTACCTCCCCTTTAAAACGTCTTTTTTTAAACCATTGACCATAATGCCGTGGATTTCCTTGAGGTCCAAAAACCACGCCCATATGATCAAATCGATTTGAGAAGGCCAGTTTTTGCACATTCCCAACCACACCGACTCCTTCCTTTTCCTTAAAAACATTAATCATGGGCAACAACCAATCTCCCTCCACAAAGACATCATTATTAAGAAAACACAGGTACCGCCCCGTGGCTTGAGATGCAGCTAGATTATTATTTTTAGCAAAACCTTTTTGGATGGAATTAAAAAAAATCCTGTATGGATATTTTAACTTTTTAAGAAAGTCGACTGTTCCATCCTCACTGCAATCATCGATGATCAATACCTCGTATTCAATAATGCCAGACAAGGAATGTTCCAAGGCTTCAAGGCAGCGTTTGGTGTACTCCAGTTGTTCGAAAACAGAAATGATAATGCTAACTTCTGCTTTTCTCATTTCTATGGATGATATCTTGAAAATTTCTGATTAATGAACGGGCAGTGTTGCTCACATCAAACATTTGCCTGCAGGAAATCTGAGCCTTTTTACGAATTCTTTGATACTTGGATGGATTCCGGCCAAAATCTTCGAGTAGGCATGTCCATTCCTCAAAATGTTGAGGATGAAAACTAAAACCTGAAACTCCGTCGGTAAATGCCTCCGATGCACCTGCAAAAGAAGATGCTAAAATTAGGCAGCCTGCAGACATAGCCTCAGGTATAACATTGGGAATACCATCACGGTCTCCATTAGAGGCGATAATCCCCGTAAATAATTTGGCATCTGCCTGCAGAAAAAGCTCCCGAATCTCCTCCTCCGTCTTCGATCCGACCAGAATAACTTTCTTGTCCAGACCGTAACGTTCAATCTCCTGTTCTAAGGGTCGGAATAAGGGCCCCATTCCCACAATTTTCATCTGGAAGTCAATATTCTTTCTTTCTGACAACCTAGACAGAATTCGTAAAAGATAAAAATATCCCTTTTTTTCTACCAATCGACCCACCGAAATCAGATTTATTCTATTTGGTTTACTCAGTTCAAAGGAAGCTCTTACCGGCCAATGTGAAAGCCCCCTTCGGATCACCTTTACTTTTCGATCGTTTAAACCATGAGCAAAAAGACGCTGGCCTGATGAATTGGAGGATGTTCGAACCATCGATGCCTGTTCAAATTTCTCATCCAGTAACCAGTCTCCTCCCTTCCGGAAGAGATCATAGGCATGAGCTCCCATAGAAAAGGGCACACCAATCAATTTGCTTACTGAATAAGCCGCGGTGGCAGGCATTGTTGCCCATACTCCGTGCAAAACATCATATTGTTTGGATGCCATGCGATGTGCTTCGACCAAGCCATAACCCAACCCCAAAAAAGTTTCATTCCAGTTCTGTAAATTTGGGCAGGGCTTCCGCCAAAGTGCCAGTAAAACATCCCTGAAAGCAGAGGGCCTTTGCCACGCCCAGTAAGGTAACCAGAAAAAAAGTGTCCAAAGTCTCCAAAGCGAAAAACATTCAATGTTAAACCCCTCCCATTTCTTCTGCCCGCCCCAGATTGAATAAACCTTGGGTTCAAATCCAAGTTCTCGGACAGCCCTCAATTCCCGTCTTACGAAAGTCTCGGTTGGACGGGGGAAAGTGGCGTAAAAAAAAGCTATTTTTTGCAAAATTTTATGTACCGAAAACTGTCGGCACAATCATGATCAGTTGTCAGATGCAAACTTGACAAATCTTTTGGGTAATGGNNCGCCCTCGGATTTCGAAGATCCATTGGAATGCATTCCGTTTCCATTCTGAGGATCCTTGTCCTGTAAGCGAGCGGATGTAGAAACATCTCCTTCAATCACTGGGTAATAATCAAAGGCTAATTTGATTTCCTCAGCAGTGGCAGTTTTTTGACCCTCCACATTAATCTCACCTTGAAAACTTGCCAGTGGATGACGNACACGGTTTACCTTGACCTGCATTTCCAAGATATCCCCCGGTTTACAAATCCGGCGGCATTTGACCCCATCACAGGATGTGAAGAAAATGGTATTAGGATCCACTTTTTCAGCGAGAGATTCATTTTCCCCTTTTAATAAATAAAATACACACAACTGGCCGAGTGCCTCGATCATTATGGACGCGGGAAAAACTGGATTTTCCTTAAAATGCCCCTCCAGAAAGTACTCGTTTCCGGAAATTTTGTATCTTGCAATAGCTTTATCCTCNGTAACTGAAACAGATTCCAAAAATAAAAAAGGTTCCCGATGGGGCATCAAAGACGCGATCTCTTCTATTCGATAAGTTTTAGAACGTTTGGGTGGTTCTTCCCCTTTTGCTTTGGCATTCAAGTAAGATTTCACATCTCCAATTGTACGCAANTCACGCAGTTCCTCGTTATCTATACTAACTTCCAATGTCTGTTCAACCAGCATGACCACTTCCAGCATGGTCAAAGAGTCCATCCCCAAATCTTCGTACATTCTTAAAGTNTCATCACTATCCGCNAGAATCTCTCTTTGTTCGGGTTCCAAGTGCCGATCAATAATACCCATGACAATAACCTCAACTTGATCAATGTCTTTATTTTTACGAAAAGCCAAGGCTGCCTCGTAAGTGCCAAGCGGACACCTTTTGAGAAGATCCTTAAGATCTTCTTCCACGGAAGATTCAGATTCTGTAGTCATCTTAATTTTGGGATAATATTTTGATCGAGACTTTTTACACAATGGGATATGAAAAGAGTCTTACTTCATAAAATATCATACTGATGGAAAATGTTAGTTCAGGCAAACCAAAACCCGTAATCCTTACCTGTGCCCAACCTACCGGGGTTCTTACACTTGGTAATTATCTNGGTGCTGTTCGGAACTGGTCAGAGATGCTCGATCATAATGAGTGTTATTTTGGTATAGTTGATCTTCACGCCATTACTACACCTGCTCAACCCGCAATCCTCAGACAAAATGTCTACCAATGCGTTGCTCAATACATTGCATGTGGTCTCGATCCTGAAAAGTGCCACCAATTTGTTCAGTCACATGTAATTGGTCATACNGAACTCGCCTGGGTTCTGACCTGTATTACTCCGATTGGAGAACTTCAGCGCATGACTCAGTTCAAGGATAAAGTCGCCAAGCTTGGCTTCAAAGTTTCCGAGAATATTGATGGTGATGACCTAAAATTTGAACATCAAGGGGCCCGTGCCCAGGCATCGATCAATACAGGATTACTTTGCTATCCCGTTCTCATGGCTGCAGATATCCTCCTTTACAATGCAGACCGTGTACCTGTTGGCGAAGACCAGCGCCAACATCTTGAACTCTGCCGCGATCTCGCTCAGCGCTTCAACCACCAATATTCTGAAACTTTTATCATCCCCGAGCCCTTTGTTCCCAAAACAGGTGCCCGGATTATGTCGCTCGCTGAACCAACCCGGAAAATGTCCAAATCCGACGAGAATGAAAAAGCTACCCTTTACATTCTCGACGAACCCGATCGTATCCGTAAAAAACTGGCTTCTGCGGTTACGGACTCTGGTTCTGAAATCAAAGCAAGCCCAGAAAAACCCGGTGTTTCCAACCTTTTGTCCATTCACTCGGCTCTATCGGGAAAACCGGTTCCCGATCTCGAGGATCATTTTACGGGCAAAGGATACGGCGAGCTCAAGTCTGAACTTACCGATCTGATCTCTGAATCCCTCGCCCCCGTACGAACACGATACAAAGAACTGATTGAAGATAAAACCTATTTGAAATCGGTTCTCGCGCAGGGAGCGGGTGCAGCCCAGAAAAGAGCATATAAAATTCTCTCCAAAGTCTATCGAAAAGTCGGATTTCCAGATCGCGAAAGAGGATAACTCTTTGTTACATCATCATTTTTCGCTTGGTTCTTTATGATATTTCCATCATGTAATTCCTTGGCGGATATTATTTTGTGATGGATTTTGAAGACCAAGCAGACGAAGAGGAAGGATTGCCCAAATGGCCATTCCTCGCGTCTGCTCTTTTTATTTTAAGCGGTGCACTTGGCTTTGCTTATTACCACCACCACATATCCGGTCAGTTAGAAGTCTGGCAACTGCTTGTTTGTATCCTTGCTTCGGGTACGGCGTCCCTGCTTATTTTTATGCCCTTTTTACTCGAGCGTTCACTTCAACTTTGTCTTCTTACTGCCAACCGTAAAGACGACGAATTATTCCGAAAGGTATATTTTGATCTCAAAGAGGTCCGAAACGAACTCGAAGCCCTTGCCGTAAAAATAGATAAAGTTCCCACCTTGGTGGATAAAATTGTCTCTGATTCCACCAAAGGTCCTAGTCAACTTGATCAACTCTCGGCTGAACTTAGTGAAAACAAAGAAGAAATTACCCACAAACTTGCCCGCCTTGAAGAACTTGCCTCGCAGGAGCCCATCCCATTCGAGCCTGACCCTGGTATTGCCCAGGCCAATCAATCCATTTCCGATCTTTCCCGTTCAACTAAGGAACTCTCCAAACAACTCCAAGACATGCAGTCCCGGGTCAATCAACTGCCTACCGAATTCCCAGAACCGGTAATTCAAACAGTTGAAGTACGCGAGGAACCCCTACCCAAAGAACCTGAAGTTCTCCCTGAAGAAGTTAAAGATATTGCTGCAGATGAAGTCCCTACCGAAGAACAAGGGATACCAACCGGGGAAATTTTGACCGATGACGCTTCCCCCCCCGAACCGTCTCCCACCAAGACCGAAGAATCCTCATCCGATGAAAAACTTCTAGACTTGAAT
>NHCX01000121.1 GCA_002168015.1 Verrucomicrobia bacterium TMED44 | reverse complement strand
AAAAAATTAGAGCCCAAAGGATGAGACGACTCCAAACCTAAAACGGAGCGTACTTGGTTGCAGATAATAAGGAGAGCTGCTGCCGTAATATATGCGGTAACAACTGTTCTAGAAATGAACTTTACAAGAAAAGAGATTCTTAAGATACCAGCTATAACTAGGAAAAGACCGGAACATAGCAGTATACTTGGAAGGATGAGGAGGGCACTTTCCAAAATCGTACCATCGTTGGCGACCATATTCATCTGGGCAAACACACCAAAGAGTAATACAGCAGTTGCATTGGTTGGACCTAGCGTAATAAATCGACCTCCTCCAAATATTCCGCCTAGTAAGGCTGCAATTCCAGATGCAAGCAGCCCATAATATAGGGGCAAGCCTGCAATAAGTGCGTAAGCCATTCCTTGCGGTATGGCTAGAAGAGCAACGTTTAAGCCTGCTTGAAAATCCTTTTTTATGGAAAATAAAGTTATAGTTTTAATTTTTTTAAACACTATAGAGTACCTGATTCGAAAGAAATACTACTTTTATATTTAGTCCAAAAAGATAGAGTTTTATAATATTTGTCTTTCATTGAGTTCAAAGAGGTATTAATTTTCTCTAGCAATTTTAAGTCAGCATTTTTTTCATTTCCTAAAAGTTTTTCAGATGAAAGAATAAGAGGCTTCTTTTTTAAGGAAATTATATCAAATTTTATTCTAGAAATTTCGTTCGCTAGATGAGTGATACATCTAGAAAATTCATTCTTTAACAGTACTGATAGCTTTGATTTATTATGAAGTATTTCTTCAATAATATTTGGAGCATTTTCCTTTTCATTTAACACATCATTTAATTGATTAATCAATCGACAATATTCATTTATTCTGCCAAATTCACGAAGGTACTTATTCTTCATGGATTGTTCGAAAGTATCTTTCATTTCACCTGAAACTATTTTGGCATAGTTTTCTTGAAGTATCGCTAATTCTTTTTCTAATATATTAATTTCTGCATTTATTGAAATACTGGCAAAATTAGAAGCACTATTTTCAGCAGATTTTGCAATTCTAGAGACAAGTTCATTAGCTTTATTTTCGAAAATATTTATTTTGTTTAATAATAAATTCATATCATCAATAGCTAAAATTGAATTTTCTGCATTCTGATAAAATTCTGCAATTGCTTTTTCAATCGCTATTTTAAGAATAAGTGCATTTTTTTTTGATTTTCCTTTTGTAATTATTTTGTGCTTACCATCTTTTCCTTCGTCATATTTCGTGTAAAAAAGCGTAGATAGAAAAATAGTTGAATTAAAATCCTTAGTATATGTCTTACTTTGGGATAGTATATTATATTTTGCACTTTGGCTTTTATCCAAAAATTTGTATAAGAAATAATTAAATTTTTCGCTATTTATTATTTTATCATTCAAAGTTTTAAGGATTTTATCATCCTCGGCATAGTTGATTTCTGTTTCTGTAATTTGCCATTCAGGATTATTATTTTTTTGATCGTCAATTTTCCTTGATGTTACAAATGAATCAGAATTTGTCTTTAAATTTGAGACTTTGTATTCGTTCGTAATTTTATTTCTGAATGTAAAATAATAAAATATTAAAATAAAACCTGTAATGGCCAGCAGACAAAGCAAAGGATGAACTCTCATGACATAACATTATGTTTGGAACATGAATTTTATTATTTGTTAATGGTTTTTTATTGTTTAATGTAATTTGCTATGAGTACAGTTTCAATTGAGTATTCCCAAAAGTTGACTTCCATTCAAAAGTCGCTTTATGCATTCATACTATCTCTCTTCCCCAATCGAACGGAAGCCGAAGATATTTTACAAGAAACGAATCTAATATTGTGTAAGAAAGCAAGTGAATATGACCCCGATGGTCATTTTCAAGCATGGGCTTTTAAAATTGCTCGTTTTCAGGTCATGAAACATTTAACGAAACAAAAGCGCAGTAAGATTCACTTTTCTACTGAGATTATAGAAGAAGTAGCCGCGGAAGAGTTTGATTCGCAAAGAGTTGCCGTAGTGCAGAAGGCTTTAGGAATATGTTACGAGCTACTTCCTGAGAATATGAAAGTGATCGCTAATTTAAGGTTTAAACAGGATTTCAGTTTAAAAATAATATCTGACAAAGTTAACAGGCCGATGGGTGCAATTTCTTCGACATTATACAGGATTCGACAAAAGCTCAGCGATTGTGTTAAAGGGAAACTGCATGAGGTAGAATCAGAAATGGATTTTCGAAATACTTGATTTTATGTAATATTTTGTGACTTATTGGTAAGACCCTACCAACTACCCCATGATTACTACAGATAATGATTTTGATATTCTTGTTAGCAAGGCATTAGATTCTTCACTTTCTAAGTCAGACAGTGACAAGTTAAATGCGGCCCTTAAAGGCAATCTAAACTACCAAAGGAGATATTGTAATTTTATTTTACAAGAATCTCTTATTCATTGGGAATCCCCTTCCGCAGTAGACAGCAATGAAAAAGTAGTTATTTTCCCTTTCTGGACATTAACAAGTTCAATAGCAGCAGTCTTAATTTGTATGTTCAGTGCGTGGTTCATACACGGTAGTTTTAACACGGAAATAGTCGTTAACGATCAGGCATCCCCCATCTCCTCACCTCGGGAAATCAATACAATTTCTACCTCTAATTCAAATACTTCTAATAATTTAGGAAACCTTTCTTTTAGCTCTCTCCCTTTACACTCTTTGAACTACATAAACTCTCTCGCTTATAAGCTTCCGACAATTGATGGAGCCTCCATATCTTTTGAAAATGAGCTACCTGCGGTGACCAGAGACGATGAACTCGGTACATCTTCAATAAAAGGCGTTTTGCCTCTCAAAGACAACCAAATGATACAATTTAATGAAATGGTTGTAGATACAACTTCTCAAACTGCGGAAATTACGGAAACTTTGCGTGTCTATGATTTAAAGAATCCTCCTGCAGGATTTCAGAACTTTGTAGATGCCTCTGTAAGCTTTAATCAAAGTTATTCTGAGACAAGTTCAACAACCGAATTTTCTCTTTCCCTTCATGCAGTTGACGATCAATTTGGAGACAAGTTAATCGACGTGGGCTCGACTTCGCATGTATTAAACAGCGATAATGATCTTTCTACTTGGGAGCGAATTGATACCTCCTTTGCTGTGCCTGAAGGCACGGATTACCTAGTTGTATCATTAACAGCAAAGAAATATGGGCCAAGTGCTCTTACCTCGCATATGCAAAGTTTTTTTGCTGATGAGTTAGAGTTAACTTTCATCGGGATCTAGGCTAAAGTCTCCAATTTAAGGCATTTTAGATGCAAGGATTATATCTCCGAGTTATGATTGAGTAATCTTACTGCTTATTTTAGGTATAGTAATGAATTACCTTCTAGCATGTTTATTTTTCTTGGGAATTTCTCCAAAAACTTTTTCTGATGATTGGCCAAGGTTTGGTGGAATCCAAGGCAACTTTACTTCAAAAGAAGAGACTTTGGTTGTTAATTGGGATGTCACAGAACCAAAGAAACTCTGGCAATCGGATGTTGGGCTTGGTTATTCTTCAGTTATCGAAGCTAACGGTATGGCATTTTCGCAGGGGTATGTCGGTGGTAAAAATATTTTTGTTTGTTTGAATGTAGAGACGGGAAAAGCTATTTGGAAAAGGCAATTTCCATGCCCCAAGGGAGACAAGTTTTTTAAAGGCGGTAGTCGGTCCACCCCTTTATATTATGATGAGAAATTATTTATTTTAACTCATCTGGGAGATTTTTATTCTTTGGACGCAAAGAATGGAAAGATTTTATGGGGATTAAATCTTGTGGATGATTTAGCAGGCATTCGCCCAACTTGGGGTTTTGCTGCATCTCCAGTAATTATTGGAGAAAATATTATTATTCCGGTCGGAGCAAAAAATGCTGCTATAGTTGCTTTAAATAAAGATGATGGTGAGGTTATTTGGAAAAGTGGAAATTATGAAATAGCTTATTCTACCCCTTTTAAAATTAATAGTTCAGATGACTTGGGTATTTTTCATGGATCTGGTCTTTCCGTTCATGATTTGAAAGATGGGAAGGAAAAATGTTTTTATCAGCATACAACGAGATATGGAATTAACGCCTCTCAACCTCTTCAAGTAGGTAGAAGTCTCTTGCTATCCAGTGCATATGGAAAAGGATCCGCATTTGTAGATTTTTCAAAAAATAGACCCCGTATTGAGTGGAAAACGGAAAAAGTAGCCAGCCAGATGGCTAGTTCGGTTTATAAAGACGGATATCTTTACGGGATTCACGGGCAGGCAGGAAGCCGTTCAAAGTTTTCTACTCTCTTCTGTTTAGATACAGAAAAGGGAAAAGTAGTTTGGGACAAAAAAGGCTTTGGTTTGGGAACATTGATATTAGTAAAAGAAACCCTAATCATTCTTTCAGAAACAGGCGAAATAGCATTGGTGAATGCAGACCCAGACCAATTTCAATTATTGGCGAATTTTCAAGCTTTGTCAGGAAAAGATAATTGGATTCCGCCAACATATGCAAATGGACGATTGCACTGCCGTTCTAGTGATGGGGAATGGATATGCCTAGCAATGGGATCAAATTATTTTTAGTCGTTGAGATAGGCACCTATTCTTCGCAGGAGATAAAGTAATTGATTCTGCTCATCTTTACTTAGACCTGATAGCATTTTTCTCTCTAGAGAGTAAGCAATTCCTGATGCCTTTTGCCATTTATCGAGACCATGGGATGTAATTAGAAGAACTTTTTTTCTTTGATCAAAATTAGAGTTATTTCGTGAAATTAGACCGTTTTTTTCCATCCTTTTAACTAGAGCGGCAATATTATTTGGATCTGTAAACATCAGTTTACCTAAATCTTTTTGGCAAAATTCTGGGCAGTCCATTTCTTTTATCCAGCGAAGGGCAGAATATTGATCCGGAGTTAATCCAAGATTTTGCAGGCTTTTGCTAAAGGTTGCATTCAGCTTCATCCAGCACGCTCGAAGGACGGGTGGGAATTTCTTAATCAGATTGTTGTTCAAAGAATTTGTTTCAGAATTATCAACGAGGTTTGACAAATTAGTACATACAAGTACTAATTCTGTCCATACCCAACCTTTAATTCAACACTGCCATGTTAAAAAGAGATCAATTCATCACTGCCTCCCTCATTATACTATCTATTTGTCAAGGATGTGTCCCGACCAAGAAGTTATCAAAAGAACAAATCAGTGATGAAATCGTTCAATCAGATTGGCTCTATTGGCGAGGGTCTGAGGGTAACGGTGTTTCGAAGCAAACAGGACTCCCGGTTGATCTAAACAGTTCATTGATTTGGTCGCATGACATTCAGGGTGGTGGTGTCCCGGTTATTGCCGGGGGAAAGGCATATCAATTCGGTTATTATGGCGTGACCGATGATTTACAAGAAGCACTGGTTTGCTTCGATGCGAGCACTGGCCAAGTACTCTGGAACCGAAGGCATAGTGATTTTATAAGTGATATAGTTTATAACAGATATGGAGTGGGTGCAGCCTGTGTAGATCCTGCTTCCGGTAATGTTTATTTCCAAACCAGTCCGGGTTTGCTGATAGGATATGATTCAGGGGGGAATAAACTGTGGGAACGTTCCCTAATGGAAGAATTTGCCCGCCTCACATTTCCCAATGGTCGTACTGGCGGGCCTTGCGTCGACGGAAATCTTGTCATCATTCATGCAATTACCGCAAATTGGGGTAAACAAGGGCCCGCAAGAGACCGTTTCTATGCATTTGATAAAAATAATGGGCAATTGGTATGGGCGTCTACACCTGGGATTACTCCGAAAGATAGTTCATTTGCTCCGCTGATTTTTGAAGACTTGTCGAATGGTCGGAGGGTTTTCTACAGTGGCACAGGCTGTGGGCATGTGGTTTGTATAGATGCTCGGACAGGTCAACCACTTTGGCGATTTCAAATGTCATACGGTGGAGTTAATGCCGGGGTCGTTATTCACGAAGACTCCATTATTGCTGTTCACGGAAAGGAAAATATTGACAGTACAATCATTGGTAGGATGGTAGCTATTCGAAAACCACAAAATCTTCCAGCATTGGGCGAAGATATTGTGATTTTGGGAAAAGAGAATGAGATTTGGAGAAATAACGGTATCGAGGCATTCACGAGTACACCCGTTTATCGTGACGGCAGGGTCTACACTACCATCAAGCGCGGTGAACTTGTGTGCTTAGACGCCGACACGGGTGAAGATCATTGGGTTTTGAAACTTGCACCAGACCAGATCCATGCTTCTCCGATATGGGCTGATGGAAGACTTTATGTGCCCATGTTTAATGGCAAAGTATTTGTAGTTGAAGACAAACTTGAATACGGGAAAATACTAAATGAAATGGATTTAGGCTCGGCATGCCTGGCAGCGCCCGCAGTTGCTCATGGGCGTGTTTTTGTCCAAACCAAGAAGGCCCTTCATTGCTTTGGTTCATCCGATCCAGCTCCGGCTTTTGTGGCTAAACCTGAGAAAGAACTTACAAATTTATCAACTGTACCATCAATCGGGCCCGCTGTTTCCCTTCAGGTTGTGCCTGCTGAGTTTTGTCTCAAAGCAGGGGCTGATCAAAAGTTCGATGTTTTTACTATCGACGCTGAAGGCAGGCGAATTGAAAAGATCCAAGATGGACTGGATTGGCAAAAGTGGATCCCTCCAACAGCAAAAGTAAAATCAGAAGTGGATGCTGAAATTAACAACCAAGGTATTCTTTCAGCTAAAATGGATGCCAGTCTGTCAGCGGGAGCGTTGCAAGTTTCCAAGGGAACTTTAAGCGGAGTAACTCGGGGGAGAGTGCTGCCAAATTTACCTTACTCGGAAGATTTCGAAAAAGGATTTGAATATATTCACACAAGTTCAGATGATATTGCTTTTTCCTACCCGCCACTCTCTTGGTTAGGAGCAAGAATGCGCTGGCAGATTCAGGATATGGGAGGNAACAAAGTTGCAGGTAACACTCTTGACAGAGTTCTTTTCCAGCGAGCGATTAATTTCATTGGTCATAAAGACATGAGGGATTACACGATGTCTGCTGATGTGATGACGGATGGAGACAGACGAACGAAATCCAACATTGGTTTGATTAATCAACGATACATTTTTGTGTTGGTTGGGAATAGCCAAAAGCTTGAAGTTGTTTCGAATTTTGACCGTTTCCGTCATTCTGTGCCTTTTGCGATTAAAACCAATTCCTGGTACACGCTGAAGACCCGAGTGGACATAGATGACATGGGCACGGGCATGATCAGAGCCAAAGCATGGGCAAAAGACCTTCCGGAACCAGAAGGCTGGACTCTAGAAGTAGAGCACAACAACGCACATTCCCACGGGTCACCAGGGATTTATGCGATGTCTCCACAAAGTAAAAAGAAGGTATACATCGATAACATTTCCGTTATTCAAAACTAATTTCACCAACTAAAATTACTAACATGAAAAATATCTCAGTTCCTTTTTTCTCGATTTTTGTTTTTACGATAGCCGCCCACTCTTCCGATTGGCCAACTTGGGGAGGAGATTCCACCCGTAATATGGTATCCCTTGAGACAGATCTTAATTTTGATTTTGACCCCGGTGAAATGAATGACGATGAGACCGTTCAAATGAATACAACGAAAAATATCAAATGGGTGGCCAAGCTTGGTTCGCAAGCCTACGGAAATGTAACCATTGCCAACGGGAGTGTTTTTGCCGGGACTAACAATGAATCACCTCGTGACCAAGGCAAAAAAGGAGACCGTGGAGTGGTGATGTGCTTGGATGAAAAAACTGGCAATTTAAATTGGCAACTGGTTATTCCAAAACTCGGAGCCGGAAAAGTTAGTGATTGGGAGTACATAGGAGTCTGTTCATCTCCAGCGATTGAAGGAAACAGGGTATATGTCGTAACTAATAAATGTGAGGTTGTATGCTTAGATCTTGAAGGATTTTCAAATGGCAACGACGGGCCCTTTTTGGATGAAGCAAGCTATGTTAAACCAAAAGGTACCCAGGANGAATTAAATGAAAAACTGGATGCTGACATAATTTGGATGTACGACATGAGAGATCAGCTTGGAGTATTTCCGCACAATGTAACCAGTTCATCTCCGTTAATTATTGGTGATTCTTTATTTGTGGCTACTTCAAACGGTGTTGATTGGTCGCACACCAATATCCCAAGTCCGCTTTCCCCCAGTTGGATTGCTTTGGATAAAAACACAGGTGAGTTAATTGGAGAGGATGGTTCAGGAGCGAGTGCAGGTGCCCTACATGCCGCTTGGTCTTCTCTCACTTATGGAAAAATTAAGGGGCAAGAAATTTTGATTTGGGGAGGTACGGATGGGTACTGCTATGGCTATTTGAATCAAACGGAGAAAGATGAAGATGGGTATGATTTGTTTCAACCAAAGTGGAAAGTTGATTGTAATGAACTAAGTTACCGCAAGGACAAGACAGGCAACAAAATTCCATATGCTACACCTCCCGGCCCCAGTGAACTTATTGGGACTCCGGTCCTGTATGAAGACAAAGTTTACTGTGCGATAGGGCAGGATCCGGAACATGGAGACGGGGTGGGGCGATTATCATGTATTGATGCAAGCAACGGAAAAGTACTCTGGAAGAATACGGATGTAGGCCGTACAATTTCAACCGCGTCGGTTTACGAAGGATTGGTTTATATAGCGGAATATGCAGGGATTATTCACTGCCTAGATGCCGAAACTGGAAAAGTTTATTGGACGCATGATTCTTTTAGTAGGATTTGGGGGTCGACTCTAGTGGTTGATGGAAAGGTGCTTCTTGGCAATGAGGATGGGGATTTGCTCATTTTGGATCACGGAAAAGATAAGCCCAAAGTNAAGACTGTAAATATGGGTGCCCCCGTTTACAGTTCTCCTGTGGTCGCGAATAATACTCTCTATGTGGCAACCCAGACTCATTTGTACGCCATTGGAAAATAAATTAAGGAGGATTTCGCATGGGTAAAACAGCAGTCTGGTCTCTTTTTGTGGTTCTCTTTTTTCTACATCAAGATTTTTGGTGGTGGGATAACGCGGATATGGTTTTTGGGTTTATGCCAATGGGACTTGCTTATCATGCAGGTTTTTCAATTGCTTGTGCTATACTTGGTGGGCTAGCCATTCGTTATGCATGGCCACATGACTTGGAGTCTTTTGCAGAAGAAGACTGAAAAACCCTAACTTTTTGCCAATATTAAATAAACTTTGATGACAACTTTAATTGTAATTATAGGTTATTTATGCCTTTTGTTAGCTCTAGGCTTTTTTAGTAACAGGCTTTTTCGGGGAACGAGTAAAGATTATTTTGTGGCCAGTCACAGCATTGGTCCATTTTTACTATTGATGAGTGTTTTTGGGACTACCATGACCGCCTTTGCCTTGGTTGGTTCTACCGGGAAATCGTTTGAACGTGGGATTGGAACCTATGGGTTAATGGCTTCGATCAGTGGGCTAGTTCATGCGGCGATCTTTTTTCTTATCGGTATCAGGCTTTGGGCATTTGGTAAAAAGCATGGATTTATAACTCAAATACAATTTTTTCGTTCACGNTTTGAATCCGATTCTTTGGGATACCTTTTATTTCCAATTCTAGTTCTCTTAGTCATTCCGTATTTGCTTATCGGAATTATTGGAGCCGGTAAGACCATTGAGCCAGTTACTGCGGGTGCTTTTCCCAATATTTTTATGAACCCCTCTGCTCCTCAATGGTTGGGCGGAGTTCCACCATGGTTGACTGGTTTGGTGGTATCAATGGTTGTTCTAAGTTATGTCTTTATGGGGGGTTCCCGTGGAGCCGCATTTGCCAACACCTTTCAGACAATTGTATTTATGATTATGGGGTTGGTTGCATTTACATTTATCATTAATGCTCTTGGTGGAATAAATAATGCCGGAAAAGTACCTGCAAGAATTAGCGAAAAAGGGCTCGTTGTTCAGGATTTTCGGTTTGATAAGGAATCTGGTATACTTCGTAAAAACCAACCGCCAAAGACAGTCGGAAGAGTGGTTGACTTTCAGCATCCCAAACTAGTCGACAGTCAACCTCACTTTTCGCGGGAACCCGTAACCGTTGCTTTTAAAAAGAAGAATCCTAAAACTGGAGACCTTGTCCCTTTTGAAAGAGAACTCGGTATCCCCTTTATTACTTTTGTAACTTACCTGTTTATTCCACTCAGCGTGGGAATGTTCCCTCACCTTTTTCAGCATTGGCTGACGGCGAAAAGTGCAAAATCTTTCAGGCTTACAGTTATCGCTCATCCCCTTTGTATTATGATAGTTTGGGTTCCTTGTGTATTAGTGGGAGCATGGGCAAGTGGAGTTTTGCCACCAGGAATTCCTCCACCTGCCGTTCTTTCTGCAATGCTTAACTTATTGGTAGGGGACGAAATATTAATAGGATTACTCACTGCTGGAGTTCTAGCAGCTATAATGTCTTCCTTAGACTCTCAATTCCTCTGTTTGGGTACAATTTTCACCAATGACATAGTGATCCACAGAGCAGGGAAAGATAAATATTCCGATCAGCAAATCATTTTTATAGCAAGGTGTTTCATTGTTGTGATTGTGGCATTAACCTATGCTNTGGCTATGCTTGCGAAAGACGCCAATGTTTTCGATNTAGCGATTTGGTGCTTTAGNGGNTTTTCAGCATTGTTTCCCGTAATTTTTGCAGCCTTGTACTGGAAAAGAGCTACTAAACACGGAGCAATATCAAGTATTCTCGCTGCGGTGGTCTCTTGGCTTTATTACTTTCATCAATCCGGATACGGAGGGGAGTATATGGTTGGGCCCGGAATCGTACCTGCTGCAATCTGTTTTGGTGTTTCCGCAGTTGTATTAATTGTTGTTTCTCTTTTTACGAAACCTCCATCTGTTCAGACCCTTGAAAAGTTTTTTCCTAAGCAGAGCGAATTGTGAAATCGTCAAAATAAGTTTTACTGTAACATCCCATGGTAAATGAAGAAGAAGTTCAAAAAGCAGCAGAGCAATTAGACGCCCATGTTGTTGAGATTATAAAGTGGCATTTTTCGCCAGATACCGGCTGTCCTTTTTGGTTGGATTGGGCGAGAGAGCAAAGTTTGGATCCTTTNAAAGAAGTTTCCACATATGATGATCTTTGCCAAAAATTTCCCAACTTTGAGGATGAATGGCTCCGTGATTTACCCAACGATGTTTGGGTACCCAAAGCTTACGCTGACCGACCCTTCAATATTTTTGAAACGGGAGGGACTACAGGTATGCCCAAACAAAGGATTGGCTGGGACGACTTCAGGATTGATTACACCGCTTTTTCCGAGACATTAAAAGACGTACACTTTCCTCGTGACCATTACTGGATGATGGTTGGACCAACGGGTCCGCGAAGGCTTCGATTGGCAATCGAGCACTTAGCCAATGAAAGAGGATGCTCCTGTTTTTTTGTGGATCTTGATCCTCGTTGGGTTAAACGATTAATTGCAGGCAAACAGTTTGATCAGGCTCGTGCTTACATGGAGCATGTGGTGGATCAGGCTCTAACAATTTTAAAACATCGTAGCGTGAGTGCATTATTTACGACACCAAAATTGCTCGAAGCCTTGGCGGAAAGGAAAGACCTGGTAAAGGCAGGAATCAAAGGAGTTTTTTGTGGGGGTACTACCATGGATAAACAGTATGCCCGTTTCCTTGTCGAAGAAGTATGTGAAAATGGAAAAATTGGATTTGTTCCCACTTACGGCAACACATTGATGGGGTTGGCACGTCACCATCCTTTTGGCCCGGAAAATGATTATTCAATTGCATACTACGCACCCCAACCCCGAGCGGTGCTTAGAGTGGTCAATCCAGATACAAANAAAACGGTTGATTACGACACTTGGGGGCGAGTTGAACTAACCACTTTGACTAAAGAGTTTTTTATGCCTCGTTTCCTTGAGCGTGATGAGGCTTTGAGGAGAAAACCTTGGGATGAAGCGCCATGGGATGGTGTTGCTGAAGTTCGTCCTTTCGGTGCAATGGAAAAAAATATAGTAGAAGGAGTCTATTAATAATTATGAGCATACCACACCTATCATGTTTGCGATTAGGCAAACCCTATCGAAGCTTTAATGAATCTGATGTTAAGGATTATCGTGACGGCTCGGTCAAGGCCACACTTAGCCAAGTCAATGCCGGTATCATTCGGCGCGATCTTCGGGAAATTCACCGAGCAAGAGATGCTTTAAGTAAATTTTCAACTCGTGAGTTGATCGATATAAGTGCCAAGGCTGGAGAATTATTTTTGAAAGAAACCTTACCTTTGGGTGAAGACGGTCACCTACAGACTGCTCAAGATTACCTTGAGACGCTTTCTTCCACAAGCGGACTTCCTCATGTTATGGTACAGCGCAACATGGATAAAATCCATTATGCACTTACACACATAGATCTTATCTTAAACGGACTGACACGCGGCATTGATTTTTCAATTCTTGATCAAGGTTACGGGGAGCAAGCCGGTGCCCCAGTTTGTTTTTACCCAACGACGGAAGCACTTGGACTGGTTATGCCTAGTAANTCACCTGCGGTAAATTCTTTATGGTTACCTTCCATAGCATTGAAAATTCCAGTAGTTATGAAACCTGGAAGAGAGGAGCCTTGGACACCATATCGGCTAATGCAAGCATTTATCGCTGCCGGATGTCCCAAAGAAGCGTTTGGTTTTTACCCTACAGATCATGAAGGAGCTTCCGACATTCTGGGACTTTGTGGGCGTGCATTGATTTTTGGAGATAAGAGCACGACAGATCTATACGCAGGAAATCCAGGTGTGCAGGTGCACGGTCCCGGGTTTAGTAAGATTATTATCGGAGACGATGAGATTGAAAACTGGGAAAAGTATCTGGATGTCATGGTCTCATCTATATCGGACAATGGTGGAAGAAGCTGTGTTAATGCTTCAGCCGTCATAGTGCCAAAATATGCAAAGGAGATTGCGGATGCTTTAGGAAAAAGACTCGGCCCGCTCAAACCGCTACCAGTTGACGACCCAAATGCAGTTCTTTCAGGTTTTGCTAATCCTAAAATGGGAGAATGGATTAATCAAACCCTTGAAGCAGATTTTGCTGAGAAAGGAGCCTTCGATGCCACTGCACCTTACCGGGATGGGTCGAGGCTAGTACAGGCAGAAGGAGGTACATACCTGAGACCTACAATAGCTTACTGTGATTCGATGGACCATGTTTTATCCAACCGTGAATTCTTATGTCCTTATGCAAGTGTGGTTGAAGTCAAACAAAGTGAAATACTTCGTTCCATAGGTCCGACTCTGGTGGTTACTGCAATTACCAATGATCCACAATTTAAAAATCAATTGCTCGGTGCATCCAATGTAGAACGATTAAATATTGGACCTATTTCCACGATGAAAATTTCCTGGGATCAGCCACATGAAGGAAACATGTTTGAATTTTTATACAAGCGAAGATCTATTGGAATGGCTGCCTGAATCTTGGCCATTACAGATTTTAGATGACGACCCTTTCGCTAGAAGAATTCGCTAACGATTCTTTTTTTGATCGGGCAGAAATATCTCAGCAAACTGTACTATTTGGTAACGGTGTTTCAGATTTAATTGGAAACCATGCAAAAGGTTTGGGCTCGCACGCGTTATTGGTTTCAGACCGTGGCATCAGAGACGCAGGACATGTATCTAAAATAAGAAAACTTATTGAGATTTCTGGTGTCAAGGTTACTACATACGACCAGTCTATTGAAAATCCAACCGAAACAAGTGTCGAAAATTGCGTGTCCGTTGCTCGAGATGCAAATGTCGACCTGATCGTTGGTTTAGGAGGTGGAAGCTCTATGGATACAGCCAAGGGGTGTAATTTTCTATTCACCAACGGCGGAAGGATGGAGGATTTCTGGGGTGTGGGTAAGGCCACCCAACCTATGCTCCCGCTCATTGCCATACCTACTACTGCGGGTACAGGAAGTGAGTGTCAGTCATTTGCTCTCATTTCAAAGGATGAAACTCATGTCAAAATGGCATGCGGTGATCATAAAGCCTTACCCCGTGTCACCCTCCTTGACCCTGAATTGACTTCTTCCCAACCAACTTCCGTAAGTGCGTGCACAGGCATTGACGCACTTTCCCATGCGTTGGAGTCTGCCGTGACTAAGAAAAGGTGCCAAGCTTCTGATCGTCACGCCAAAATTGCATTTCAATTACTCAATTATTCTTTGCCCCTTGTTTTCGATGAACCTCAAAATTTAGTTGCTCGAGGAGGTGCTTTACTGGGTGCTTCTCATGCCGGAGTTGCGATAGAAAGAAGCATGCTTGGCGCTGCCCATTCCATGGCTAACCCACTTACGGCCAAATATGGAACAATTCATGGAGTCGCAGTGGGTAAGTCCTTACCGTTTGTGATGGAGTTTAACGCTCAGGATGCGAAATGTACCCAAATTTATGCAGAGTTTGCCCGTACTGCTAATTTAGCAAATTCAACACATTCAGATGCCGATGCCTGCCTTATCCTAATCAATCGCGTGAAGCTTCTTATCGAACTGGCTAAATTGCCTACAATGGAAAACAAAAAGAAATTTTGCCTGGATGATATAGTTCAGCTTTCAAACGAGGCAGCCAAGCAATGGACCGCAACTTTTAATCCAAGAACCATCACATCGAATGATTTTGAAGTGATGTATCAAAAACTTTTCAATCCTGCACTCAACGAATCCGTTCGATAAAGATCAGGAGAGGTGTTAAATTGACTCTAAATGATTCTAAAAATTTTATTCATCTCATCTTTACTCTGTTCCTGTTTTTATTCTCAGGCACTTTTTGCTGATTGGCCTCGGCACCGCGGAGATGCTGCTTTGAATGGTTATTCTGAAACACAACTAGGAAATTCTTTAGAACTCAAGTGGAGTTATGATACAGGAGATTATCTTAAATCTTCTGTGGTGGTTGAAAATGGAGTTGCTTATACTGGATCTGAAGATGGAGTNTTGCATGCGATCAGCCTGAAAACGGGCAAAAAAAAATGGACCTACAAGACAGAAATGGCCATTGAAGCACCCCCTCTGTTGCACGATAACCGGGTGATTGTGGGATCAACGGACAGTTTTCTTTACTCCATCGACCAGAAAACAGGAAAATTGCAGTGGAAGTATGAAACGCAGGGTGAAATCATGGGTGCAGCCAATCAGGCAGTCCGCCCAAAGAGTAAAGACGATGTTATTGTGGTGGGAAGTTATGATAACTTTGTTCATTGCTTAGAAACTATTTCGGGAAAGCTTCTATGGAAGTTTGAAGCTCAAAACTACATCAATGGCGTTCCCACCATTTACGATAACAAGTATGTAGTTTTTGGAGGCTGTGATGCCATGCTCTATGTCATCGGATTAGAAGACGGTAAAAATATTCGGTCAATTGAAGTGGAGGCACCCATAGCAGCATCCGTAGCCATCGCTAATGGCGTCGGCTATGTTGGAGATATGGATCGTTCTGTAACTGCTTTTAATTTGGAAACAGGAGAGATCATTTGGAATTATCGACAGAAGAGTTTTCCTTATTTTTCATCTCCTGCACTTTCCGATAGGCAAGTCTTCATCGGCGGTCGTGACAAAGGTATGCATTGCATTGATCGGATGAGTGGAAAAAAAGTTTGGCGATTTTCCGCACGTGGTAGAATTGACAGCTCTCCGGTTATTACCATGAATAAAGTTATATTTGGTGCAATGGATGGGAAGCTATATCTAGTTTCCCGGAAAAACGGGCAAGAGATTACTTCCTATGAGATAGGCGAACCAATTTCATCAACTCCTGCCATTGTAGGACAAAATATAATCGTTGGGTGTGAGGATGGAAATGTTTATGCCTTTGAAAGCAAAGGAAATAAATGAGCGAAGATATATTCATAAAGCCTGATCAGGAAACCAAAGCTGAGACCAAACCGGGTAATTATTTTGTTTCCAATTATCCCCCTTTTTCATTTTGGAAAGAAGATGATGTACCTTGCGTCGAATCAATGCTTCAAAGTCCATCACCGGGAACTGCTCCAATGGGAATCTATTACCATGTCCCTTTTTGCAGAAAGAGGTGCCACTTTTGTTATTTTCGAGTCTACACCGATAAAAATTCTCAGGCTGTCCGTAAATACATTGATGCAACTCTTCATGAATTAGAAACTTATGCTAAGACACCCTATTTAGAGGGGCGTAAACCACAATTTGTTTATTTTGGTGGAGGAACACCCTCATACCTATCGGCACAGCAATTGACTGAACTGACGGACCGGATGAAATCTATTATGCCCTGGGATGAGGCAGAGGAGGTGACTTTTGAATGTGAACCAGGTACGCTAACAGAGAAAAAACTGGAAGTAATCAAAAATTTTGGAGTTACCCGATTAAGTCTGGGAATCGAGAATTTTAATGATCATATTTTAGAAACAAATGGAAGGGCCCATCGTTCCCAAGAAGTTTTTCGAGCTTATGAATACGCGAGGAATTTAGGATTTCAAAATATAAATGTAGATCTCATAGCAGGCATGCTCGAAGAAACGGATGCAAATTGGGAAGAATGTGTAGAGAAAGTGGTAGAGCTTTCCCCGGACTGTATCACCATTTACCAAATGGAAGTGCCCTTTAACACAACGATTTTCAAATCGATGAAAGAGCAGGGAAAGTTGACTGCACCTGTTGCGGATTGGCCAACCAAGCGTAAATGGGTGACACAGGCTTACGAGAAATTAGAAGCAGCGGGTTATACAATCACTAGTGCTTATACCGCAGTCAAAGATCCCCAGAATACAAAATTTGTATATCGCGACCGATTGTGGTCTGGAGCCGATATGCTTGCTTTGGGGGTTTCCTCATTTGGTCATTTAGGTGGAATTCACTACCAGAACCTCACTCATTTTGATCAATACTGTGATGCACAGGAAAGATTTTCCAATACTGTGCGCCGGGCACTTTTAACCACAGATGATGAAAGATTTTTGCGGGAATTTATTTTGCAGTGGAAACTGGGTCGGGTAAGTCCGCGTTATTTCCAGTCAAAGTTTGGCGTAGATATTCGCCAAAGGTTCAAAGATATATTAGAAAAATGGAAAGAAGCTGGTGATCTTCTCGAAAAAGAGGGAGAACTTTTACTCACTAGAGATGCACTCTTACGAATTGATTCCATGCTTCATGATTTTTTTCTGCCTCAACACCAAAATGCCAAATATGTGTAAGCCTATCCGATGAATTCTGAAAGCTACCCAGATATTCTTTACCCATTAAGTTTTATGAGGAGTGCCCGTGGCTTACCTAAATTGAATTATGTGAAAGTTGAGGCCGTCGACTTACCAGAGCCCTACCAATCTTTGCTTGCCCATGAGGGTGACATGACATCCAAGTTGGAAGCGTATCATAACTCTGAGCAAAGAGTTAATGCTATACGAAGTTCTAAAAGCGGAAAAAAATACTTTAGAGAAGTATTACTGGAATCTGTTGATACGGGTGAAGCGACTGAATACGGGGCTATTGAAATCCGATTCGATTCACTTCCCGATGATGTATGTGATAAGATTCTTCAGGCTAAGCAACCATTGGGTGGAATTCTTAACGATAACCGGGTTCCGTACGCCAGCTCTCCCCGTGGATACTTAAAAGTAATCCCTGACGGCCCCATTGTGGAGGCCTTTTCGGAAGTGGAGGCCGACTATCTTTTCGGCCGAAGCAATCAAATTGTCGGTTTTAATCAAGAAGTTATCGCCCGGATTGTGGAAATTTTACCTGCATGAATAGTCCAGTACGAGCTTGAGAACTACTTCAAAGTTAATTGAATAAAACTACTTATGATCACTATTAAAAATAACTACGATGCAATAGTAATTGGTGGCGGTCCAGCCGGATCCTCTACAGCTGCCCTCTTAGCCGAAAAAGGGCATGATGTTTTGGTTGTAGAGAAAGAAAAGTTCCCCAGATACCATGTGGGAGAATCTCTTATGCCGTTTTGTTATTTTCCACTGGCAAGACTTGGTCTGATTGACACTTTAATGGAATCTGCTAATCCAAGAAAATACTGTGTTCAGTTCGTTCGGCAGGATGGTTTTTTATCCCAGCCATTTTATTTCTTTCAACATTTTGATCATCCCTCTTCAACCACCTGGCAAGTTTGGAGATCTGAGTTTGATAAAATGATTATGGATAAAGCTCGCGAAAATGGTGCCACTATCATGGAAGAGACTAAAGCGAAGAATCTGATTAAATCGGGAGATGACCGGGTGGAGGGCGTTAAGGTCGCTTCTAGAGATATGGGCGAATTAGAATTAAAAGCCCCTATCGTAGTGGATGCTTCCGGTCGTGATTGTTTTGCGGCTCACAAGCAAAACTGGATGGTTCGCGATCCAGAATTAAAAAAAATCGCTCTCTGGACATATTACAAAGGAGCGAAGCGGGACCCCGGGCTGGATGAAGGTGCAACCACGGTAGCGTATCTGCCTGATAAGGGATGGTTTTGGTACATTCCTTTGAGTGGCGGTATGGTAAGTGTGGGCATAGTTGCGGAACGGGATTATTTATTCAATGGTTCAACCAAAGACCATGCGGAGATTTTTCAACGGGAAGTTCAAAATAATGAATGGATAAAAGAACATCTTGCAGATGGCGAACAAACTGGTGAGTATCGAATTACAGGGGAATATTCCTATCGTAATAAGTTCTGTTCAATGGATGGCTTGGTACTGGCAGGTGACGCCCTAGGTTTCTTAGATCCGGTTTTTTCTTCAGGTGTTTTTCTTGCTCTTAAAAGCGGCGTAATGTTGGCGGATGAGATTGACCAAGTCATCCAGTCAGGCGAGCAAATTCGTTCCACTTCTTTTGAAAATTACGGTAAACGTATGCAGTCTTCCATTGAGACCATGCGAAAAATTGTCTATGCGTTTTATGACAAAGATTTCAGTTTTGGAGATCTAGTCAAAAGAGGTGATCATTTACGCTCCGCACTAACGGACTGTTTAGTCGGAAATGTGGATGATCAAGATTTTCGTGAGCTTTTTGATGCGATGTCTGATCTAGCGGATCTTCCCGAACCTGTAGAGCACGGTTTGGCCCACGCTTCTTCGTGAAGCTGGCATTTTTGACTCCCGGAACAGGGAATTACTACTGCGGTGTATGCATGCGTGACAATTCTCTCGCAAAGCAACTGATTGCCCAAGGTCATGATGTTACCATGCTCCCCACTTATCTTCCTCATTTTTTGGATGAAGACTCAGCCACTGGTGACGAGCCCATATTCTTTGGCGGCATCAATGTCTATTTGCAGCATAAGTTTTCTCTTTTTCGAAAAACGCCCGCATGGGTCGATAAGACATTTGATAATAAGTGGCTACTGCGAAAGGCTGCGGCTCGAAGCGGTATGACTTCGAGTAAAGATTTGGGAGAGATTACCCTTTCGACTTTTCGCGGTGAGGATGGTCCTTTGGTTAAGGAAGTGAGGAAAGTACTAGATTGGTTTAAATCTCAAGGCACACCGGATGTACTCTTGCTTTCCACGATTATGCTCGCCGGCATCGGAAAGGTTTTAAAGAGAGAACTGAAGATTCCAGTCTATGGCTTTTTACAGGGAGAAGATTCCTTTCTTGATTCCTTACTTCCCGAATACAGGATGGAAGCTTGGAAATTGCTGTCTCAGGATGTTGCCAAGTTGGATGGGTGCATCGCACCAAGCAAATATTTTGGAAATCTCATGGCTGAGCGGCTTTCCCTACCAAATGGTAAGATCAAATTTCATCCGAACGGTATTACGACGGAAGGAATTATACCGAACGAAGACTTGCCACAAACATCCGCCTTGGGATACTTGGCTAGACTGTGCCCGCTCAAGGGTCTGGATATTCTTGTGGATGCCTATATTGAACTAAAGGAATCAGGAAAACATGATGACCTGCACTTAAAGATTGCAGGTGGAATGACCGATGAGGATGGACCCTTTGTGGAAGAGCAAAGAAGTAAGCTTTTGCGTGCTGGCTTGGCAAAGTTTTTTACCATATCTCCCAATATCAGTCGGGAAGAAAAATTAGAATTTCTCAAATCTTTGACTGTTTTTTCTGTTCCTGCGAGATACTCGGAAGCTTTTGGCCTCTATGTGATTGAAGCAATGCTTGCAGGAACACCTGTTGTGTTGCCGGACTCGGGAGCGTTTCCAGAGATCATTGAATCTACTCAAGGGGGCAGGCTCTATGATCCTTCTACTTCAGGCATGTTAACCGAGACATTGGATCAGCTTCTATCCGACTCCAAAGCAGCCAAATCAATGGGTTTACAAGCTCATCACGCGGTTCGCGAAAAATATGCTAATGAAATACTTTCCAAAAAACTGGTGCAAGAAGTTCTGGCACCTCACCCAGTAAACCAAAAATAAATTTATTATGGCCATTGAATTTTCCATTACCCGACGCGTTGAATTTAGCGAAACCGACTTAGCCGGTATTATGCACTTTACGAATTTTTATCGCTGGATGGAAATTTGCGAACATGAGTTTCTGAGAAGTCTTGGATTGTCTGTCGACATGGAAGATGAAAATGGTCGCTTTGGTTGGCCCCGGGTCAAGACATCCTGCCGCTTTAAGCGTCCCTTACGCTTTGAGGAAGAGGTGGAGGTAAAATTAATCATTACTGAAATTCGGGACCGATCCGTTTCCTACGCCTTTCAATTTTGGAAAGAAGAAGATGGGGAACGGGTAAAGGCGGCGGTTGGGGAAGTGGTTGCAGCCTGTGTTCGCTTTGACCCTGCGAAGGAAAGCATGACCCCGATCATGATCCCTGAAGTGGTGACCTCAAAAATCTCGATGTAAGTTATTCCATTCTCCTGTGGTTTGCCTTTACAAGGCATTCATATTGGCACCATTATGGTTCCACCTTTAATCTTTTTGTATAACTATTGGATTGAGCAAAAATTTACATAAAGGTGTGGGGAAGATATATTAATCTAGTCTTATAAATCTTCAACCATTCGAATCGATAAAGATTATGTCGCGAATATTTTTCTTTTCACTTTCTTTTTCCATAGTCCTTCTACATTCCCTCTTCTCCACCACTTATGTATGGGAAGACTACGATGACTTCAGCGGGCCGAGTTTAGACACCAGCAAATGGGAAGCGGTCTATTTTGCTGGAGGGCAGGAAGCATCTATTGAGATCGATGGAAACGGATATATTAAAAGTTTGGAAAGTGATGGAGACTATCAGTACTACAACCCAGTAAGTGTGGAAAATGGAGTGATTGGTACCATTCAAAATGATCAGGGCGTAGATTCGGTTGCCAATAATGGGGTCAATCAAGTTGATCAATGGTTCTTCACCACCCCGGCCGCAGCCGAGGAATATTATTATTCCAAGGTAAACCCCAAGGATTGGATGTGGTTCGACCACTACCCCTGGGTCTATTCCAACGAGTTGCAGGAATGGCTCTATTTTTACCCCTCTGGAAGCAAGCTGATGTATTGGAGTAACAAGGGTAAGGCTTGGAGGCAATTTAACTAAATTATTAACTACGGGTAACTAAATTATATCGTCTATGGTTTCTGCATGGACTTTATTACTGCTTTGCATGAGTATGCGAACTGAGTAAACTTATTATTATGCAATATTTACAATTCGCTTTTTTAACAGTGGTATGCTGGGGAACCTACGGTGTCTGTATGCACATTGGTTCGAGTAGTATGGGAGATAAAGAGAACGGTCGGATTATGGCTTTTCTCTGGGTTGGACTCGCTTATTTTTTAACGGCTGTGGTTGCTCCGTTGATCATTCTTAAGCTTAAGGGTGGAAACATTGCTTTCTGGACTTACCCAACCAAGGGTTGGCAGTGGTCTTTGATTGCAGGAACGCTTGGAGCTGTTGGAGCCCTCGGGGTATTATTGGCCTTTGGAAAAATGCCGTCTCCCGCCTATGTTCCGGTAATTATGTCGGTTATTTTTGCCGGAGCACCAATCGTCAACGCGATTGTTAGTACAACGAAAGAGGGTAACTGGTCCTATGTAAAACTCCCTTTCATTTTAGGTATTGCCTTGGCAGCAGTCGGAGGTTATCTCGCCACCAAGCATGCTCCCAAGCCGCCCAGCTCACCACCTGCGGCTGAGGCATCCAAGTCTTAAATAATCCTGTATCCTCCGTCATGACCGTCCCAGTCGGTGACCTTGAAGTGGCCGAGAGGTGGGAACGCAAGCGTTGGTCTGATTTTAAGGAAAACCTGAGCCTTCTCTCCGCCAGCAATCATTTCCAAAAGGATCATTTTCCTGTCCTTGAGTTGTATGATTCATGGGAAAGCTTCGAAGATTTTATTTCTTATTGTCCATTTACAAGCAAGGGTGATTTGGCAAGAGATCGAGAAAATAATCCGCCGTATGGAAGTAACCTAACCTTTCCGCTTTCGGAGTATAAGAAGTTTAATCAAACGAGCGGAACACAAGGTAAGCCGATGGTCTGGCTGGATACCATGAATGATTGGCGCTGGATGCTCGGAAATTGGGACCGCGTATTGGAAGAAGCGGAAGTCAGCTCGGGAGACCGCTGTTTTTTCGCTTTTTCCTTTGGTCCGTTTCTTGGTTTCTGGACAGCCTATGAAGCCGCAACTCAAAAGGGTTGTATTTGTATGCCGTCCGGAGGTCAGAGCACGGAACAACGCTTACTTGGAATGATTCTACATAAAGCTCAGCATTTATTTTGTACACCTACCTACGCCATGCGCTTATCCAACTTGGCCCAAGAGTCGGGAATTGATCTTACAACGCATGCACTTAAGTCAATCATTCTCGCGGGCGAAACGGGTGGAAGCATTGGTTCAGTACGGGAGCAGATTTCCACGGTATGGGGTGATGGGATAAAAATATTTGACCACTACGGGATGACGGAGGTTGGGCCAGTAGCCTATGAAACGCCGGGAGGTCAGGGTGGATTACGAATCATTCTCGACAGTTATTTCCCTGAAGTTATTGATCCGGAAAGCAATCTGCCAGTCAATGATAGTGAAAAAGGTGAATTGGTTCTTACTACTTTGGGTCGAGTGGGATGCCCGGTCTTTCGGTATCGAACTGGAGATTTAGTTATTGCCAAGCGAGGCTATGATGACATGGGCTTGCCAACCTTTGATCTAATCGGTGGAATTCATGGAAGAGTGGATGATATGGTGGTGGTTCGAGGAGTGAATTTATATCCATCTGCAGTNTATGCAGTATTGGAAAATTTTCCGGAAATTATCGAATACCAAGTCGTTTTTGTAGAGCGTGATTGTATGCTTGAAGCCCAAGTAAATCTTGAATCCAGTATGAATATATCAGATAAAGTGGAACAAGCCTTTCAGGAATCCTTTTCTTTACGCATATCAGTAAACAGGGTTGAAGCAGGAAGTTTGCCCCGCCCTGAAATGAAGTCTAGAAGATGGATAAAACCTTAAGCAGAAGAATTTTTACATGAAAAATATGATCGAAATTTCCAACCTTTCAAAAACTTTCCCTTCTCCGGATGGGGAAGAAACCGTGCATGTTTTCAGTCAAGTTGATTTACAGGTAAAAAAGGGGTTATCCGTGGCAATTGTAGGCCCTTCCGGTTCTGGCAAAAGCACATTGCTAAATATTATTGGACTACTGGACCAGCCAACCGATGGGAACATTCAGGTGAATCAGCAAAATTTGGCAACACTTTCAAAAGAGGGTGTTGCTGAATATCGAAATCAAACTGTTGGTTTTGTTTTTCAGTCTCATCATCTTCTTCCATCCTGTACCGTTTTGGAAAATGTTATGGTTCCTGCTCTAGCCGGCTTTGGAAAATTTAAGGAGGAAGAAACTGAAGACCGTGCAACAGAGTTGTTAAAAGATGTTGGCCTCGGACATCGTTTGTCCCATTTACCAAGTCAAATATCAGGAGGCGAAAAGCAACGCGTTGCGGTTGCCCGTGCACTTATAAATAATCCGTCCGTTTTGTTGGCAGACGAACCAACTGGAGCCTTAGACCAAAAGAATTCAGATCATCTAATTAATTTACTTAAGCAGTTGAATGAACAACGGGAGGTGACCTTGCTGATCGTTACTCACTCGAAGGATGGCGCAAATCAAATGGAACAAGCTTACGCTTTTCATGAAGGCAGCTTGATTCAGGATAGATAATGAGTCTTTGGAAGATCATTTTTAGAAACCTGCTTTTTTTCCGCAGGCAAAATATCGGTATTATTTTTGCTGCCGCTTTATGTGGTGTGGTGTTGACCGGCGCTTTGACGGTGGGCGATTCCGTTCGTTCGA